>NZ_JAGPYL010000114.1:0-20087 GCF_018070095.1 Micromonospora sp. U56 | reverse complement strand
CGGTGCCGCAGCCCGGCCCCGGCGAGGCCGTGCTGTCCACCTGGCACCAGCTGATCGACCTGGGCAGCCTGACCGACGGCGACGAGCACCTCGCCGGCACCGCCCGCCCGCCGGTGGTCCGGCTGGGCAAGGGCACCGCCGAGACGCTCGGCGTCGCCGACGGCGACCCGGTGACGGTGGGCACCGACCGGGGGGCGCTGACCCTGCCGGCGGAGATCACCGAGATGCCGGACGGCGTCGTCTGGCTGCCGACCAACTCACCCGGTTCGACCGTCCGGCGCAGCCTCGGCGCGACGTCCGGCGCGGTCGTACGGATCTCCGTCCCCGCCGCCACCGGCACGGCCATCCCGGCCGGGCGGGTCGCGGCGGACGAGACCGACCGTCCGGGTCCGCTCCTCAACTCCGGGGGTGTCGCATGACCTTCCTCGCGCAGGACCCGACGCTGGCCGACTTCGGCAGGGACCCGTGGTGGCTGGTCCTCGGCAAGATCGTCTTCGCGTTCGCCTTCGGCCTGCTGGCCACGCTGCTCGGCGTCTGGTTCGAGCGGCGGGTCGTCGGCTACATGCAGGTGCGGCCCGGCCCCAACCAGGTCGGTCCGTTCGGCCTGCTGCAGACGCTCGCCGACGGCCTGAAGATGGCCTTCAAGGAGGACATCCTCCCGCGGGCCGCGGACAAGGTCGTCTACTTCTTCGCGCCGACCATCTCGGTGATCTGCGCGGTCACCGCGCTGTCGGTGGTGCCGTTCGGCCCGATGGTGAGCATCTTCGGCCACCAGACGCCGTTGCAGGTCACCGACGTGCCGGTGGCGGTGCTGGTGCTGCTGGCCTGCTCCTCGATGGGCATCTACGGCATCGTGCTCGGCGGCTGGGCCTCCGGCTCCACGTACCCACTGCTGGGCGGCCTGCGCTCCAGCGCCCAGATGATCTCGTACGAGGTCGCGATGGGGCTGAGCATCGTGGCGGTGTTCATGACCGCCGGCACGATGTCGACCAGCGGGATCGTCGCCGCCCAGGCGAACGGCACCCAGCTCAGCATCGGCGGCGTCAACCTCCCGGCTCCCGGCTGGTACGCGATCCTGCTGCTGCCCAGCTTCATCATCTTCTTCATCTCCACCGTCGGTGAGACCAACCGGGCGCCGTTCGACCTGCCTGAGGCGGAGTCCGAGCTGGTCGCGGGCTTCATGACCGAGTACAGCTCGCTGAAGTTCGCGCTCTTCATGCTCTCCGAGTACGTCTCGATGGTGACCATGTCCGCGGTCACCACGACGCTCTTCCTCGGCGGCTGGCGGGCACCCGCACCGATCACCACCTTCTGGGCCGGGGCCAACTCCGGTTGGTGGCCGATGCTCTGGTTCTTCGGCAAGGTGCTGATCCTGGTCTTCGTCTTCGTCTGGCTCCGGGGCACGCTGCCCCGGCTCCGCTACGACCAGTTCATGCGCTTCGGCTGGAAGGTCCTGCTCCCGATCAACCTGGTCTGGATCCTGGTCCTGTCCGGGCTGCGCTCGATCGAGGACTGGCAGTCCCGGGACCGGCTGCTCGCCACCGCCATCGGCGCGGGCGTGCTGCTGCTGGTGACGCTCTTCTGGCCGAGCCGCCGGCCGGAGCGGAAGCCGACCGTGCAGGAACAGGTCAACAGTCGGCCGCACGGCAGCTTCCCGCTGCCCCCGATGGACCTTCAGGTACCACCGAGCCCGCGCACCAAGCGCGTGGTCGCCGAGCGGGAGCCGGCCAACATCGCCGGCTCGGACTCCAGGGAGGTGTGACGTGGGCGCGATCACCGGAACGTTCAAGGGCTTCGGTGTCACCTTCTCGCACATGTTCAGGAAGGTCGTCACCACCGACTACCCGTTCAAGCCGCCGGTGTCGGCGCCGCGCTACCACGGGCGGCACATCCTCAACCGGCACCCGGACGGCCTGGAGAAGTGCATCGGCTGCGAGCTGTGCGCCTGGGCCTGCCCGGCGGACGCGATCTACGTCGAGGGTGGCGACAACACCGACGAGCAGCGCTTCTCGCCGGGTGAGCGGTACGCCAGCGTCTACCAGATCAACTACGCCCGGTGCATCTTCTGCGGGCTCTGCATCGAGGCCTGCCCGACCCGTTCGCTCACCATGAGCAACGAGTACGAGCTGGCCCGGGACAACCGGCAGGATCTGATCTTCACCAAGGAGCAGCTGCTCGCGCCGCTGCTGCCGGGGATGGAGCAGCCGCCGCACCCGATGCGGCTGGGTGACAGCGAGAAGGACTACTACGTCGGCGCGCTGACCAACCCGGGCACCTCGGCCGGTGCCGAGCACGCGGCCAACAGCCCGGGCCGGTACCAGGTCGAGGAGCACCCCGGGGTGACCTTCCCCGGCGCCGAGCAGCACGCCCAGCGGGCCGCCGCCAACGGGTCCGCGGCAGGCAAGGGAGCGGGAGCATGACCACGCAGACGGTGCTCGCCGCGGCGGGCCAGGTGTCCGGCGGCGAGGAGGTCACCTTCTGGATCCTCGCCCCGCTCGCGCTGATCGGCGCGATCGGCATGGTCTGGGCCCGCAACGCCGTGCACTCGGCGCTCTGGCTGGTGCTGACCATGCTCTGCCTGGGCGTGTTCTACGTGCTCCAGGCGGGTCCGTTCCTCGGCATGGTGCAGATCATCGTCTACACCGGCGCGATCATGATGCTCTTCCTCTTCGTGCTGATGCTGGTCGGCCGGGACGCCTCCGACTCGCTGATCGAGACGCTGCGCGGCCAGCGGGTCGCCGCGGTGCTGCTCGGGCTCGGCTTCGCCGGCCTGGTCGGCACCGGCCTCTACCGGGCCCTCGACGGGGTCACCGCGGTCGGCCTGGAGCAGGCCAACGCCGAGGGGAACGTCCAGGGCATCGCCCGGCTGCTCTTCACCAAGTACGTCTTCGCCTTCGAGCTGACCTCCGCGCTGCTGATCACGGCGGCCGTGGGCGCGATGGTGCTGGCGCACATCGAGCGGCGCCGGGAGGACAAGATGGACCAGGTCGCCACCATGCGGTCCCGGTTCCGCCCCGGCAACTACCCCGGCCCGAAGCCCGGGCCCGGCGTCTTCGCCACCTCCTCCTCGGTGGCCACCCCGGCCCGCCTGCCCGACGGCCGGCTGACCGACCGCAGCACCCCGGCGATCCTTCCGCAGCGGGAGCTGACCGCCGAGGAGACCACGCTGAAGGGGACGGACCAGTGAGCGCGAGGAGTGCAGCGAAGCGGAGCCCCGCAGTCGCGAACGAAAGGCAGGCTCGGGCATGACGCCGGACTACTACCTGATCCTCGCCGCCGTGCTCTTCACCATCGGCGCCGTCGGCGTGCTCGTGCGGCGCAACGCGATCGTGCTGTTCATGTGCGTCGAGCTGATGCTCAACGCGGCCAACCTGACGCTGGTCACCTTCAGCCGGATCAACGGTGACCTCAACGGCCAGATCATGGCGTTCTTCGTGATGGTGGTGGCCGCGGCCGAGGTCGTGGTCGGGCTCGCGATCATCATGTCGATCTTCCGGACCCGGCGCTCCGCGAGCGTCGACGACGCCAACCTGCTGAAGTACTGAGGGGCCCTGCGGTGGATGAGATTCTGACGTACGCCCAGGCAGAGCCAACCGGCGCCGTCACCTACGCTCCGGCTGGTGGCCTGCTGAGCAGCGTCTGGCTGCTGGTGGCGATCCCGCTGGTCAGCGCGGCGATCCTGCTGCTGCTGGGCCGGCGGGCCGACCGCTGGGGGCACTGGCTCGGCGTGGCCGCCATCGGCGCCGCGTTCGTGCTCGGCCTCAGCTACTTCTTCCAGCTCCGCGGCCTGGACAACAAGTCCGTCGAGCTGAGCCTGTGGGACTTCATCACGGTCGGCAACCTGAAGGTGGACTTCGGTCTGCTCTTCGACCCGCTGGCCGCGGTCTTCGTCCTGCTGATCACCGGGGTGGGTTTCCTGATCCACCTCTACGCGGTCGAGTACATGGCGCACGACGAGGGCCGGCGACGGTTCTTCGGGTACTTCAACCTCTTCGTCGCCGCGATGCTGCTGCTGGTGCTCGGCAACAACTACGTGATGCTCTACTTCGGCTGGGAGGGCGTCGGCCTGGCGTCGTACCTGCTGATCTCCTTCTGGTACGGGCGGCCGAGCGCGGCCACCGCCGGCAAGAAGGCGTTCCTGATGAACCGGGTCGGCGACGCCGGCCTGGCGATCGGCATCTTCATCATGTTCGCCACCCTCGGCACCACCCAGTACGACGAGGTCTTCACCGGCGTCGGCGCGCTCCAGGCCGGCACCGTGCTGGCGCTGGGCCTGCTGCTGCTGCTCGGCGCGGCCGGCAAGTCCGGTCAGTTCCCGCTCCAGGCCTGGCTGCCGGACGCGATGGAGGGCCCGACCCCGGTGTCGGCGCTGATCCACGCCGCCACCATGGTCACCGCGGGCGTCTACCTGATCGCCCGCTCCAACCCGATCTTCTCGGCCAATGCCACGCTCCAGTTGGTCGTGGTCAGCGTCGGCGCGCTCACCCTGCTGATGGGTTGCGTCATCGGCGCCGCCAAGGACGACATCAAGCGGGTGCTGGCCTGGTCGACGGTGAGCCAGATCGGCTACATGTTCCTCGGCGTCGGCCTCGGTGGCGGCGCCTACGCGCTGGCCATCATCCACCTGCTGGCGCACGGCTTCTTCAAGGCCAACATGTTCCTCGGCGCCGGTTCGGTCATGCACGGCATGAAGGACCAGGTGGACATCCGCCGCTTCGGCGGGCTGTCGAAGCACATGAAGATCACCTGGATCACCTTCGCCATGGGCTGGCTGGCGATCATCGGCATTCCGCCGCTCTCCGGCTACTTCTCCAAGGAGCCGATCATCGCGGCGGCGTTCGACCGGGAGGGCTGGACGGCCTGGCTCTTCGGCGGCGCCGCGCTGCTCGGTGCCGGGCTGACCGCCTTCTACATGACGCGGCTCTTCGTGCTCACCTTCCACGGGCCGAAGCGGTGGACCGAGGACATCGAGCACCCGCACGAGTCGCCGAAGCTGATGACCATCCCGCTGATCCTGCTGGCCATCGGGTCGGTGCTGGCCGGTGGCCTGATGGCCTGGAACGACGGGCTCGCCTCCTGGCTGACCCCGGTGCTGGGCGAGGAGGCCGGCGGTGAGGCGCACGGAGTGCTCTCCCACACCGTGATCACCGTCCTGTCGATCCTGGTCACGGTCCTCGGCGCCGGCCTGGCCTGGATGCTGTTCCGCAACGGCACGGCCACCGCGCCGCAGCCGGCCGGCGTGCTGGTCACCGCGGCCCGGCGCAACCTCTACACCGACGCCTTCAACGAGGCCGTCTTCGAGAAGCCGGGCATCTTCCTCACCCGGGCGCTGGTCTTCCTCGACAACCGGGGCGTCGACGGGCTGGTCAACGGCCTCGCCGCAGCGGTCGGCGGTGGCTCGGGCCGGCTCCGGCGGCTGCAGACCGGCTTCGTCCGGTCGTACGCGACGTCCATCCTCACCGGCGCGCTGCTCGTGATGGCGGCGTTCCTGGCCGTGCAGGCGGGGTGGCTGGCGTGATCGACCTCTTCCCGGCCGCCCCCGCCGGCGGACCACGCAGTGACGACGGAGGTAAGGCCGAATAATGTCCAACTTCCCGTTCCTCTCGGTGCTGACCGTGGCACCGCTGGTCGGCGCCCTGGTGGTGGCCTTCCTGCCGCGCCGCCGGCCGGAGCTGGCCAAGCAGGTGGCGTTCGGCTGGTCGCTGCTGGTGCTGGTGCTCTCCGTGGTCATGTGGGTCTCGTTCCAGGCCGACGGCGACCGGCTCCAGTTCCGTGAGTCGTACGCCTGGATCCCGACCTGGGGCGTCAACTTCACCTTCGCCGCCGACGGCATCGCGCTGGTCATGCTGATGCTGATCGCGGTGCTGGTGCCGCTGGTGATCCTGGCGTCCTGGCACGACGCCGAGTCGTCGAAGCGGTCGGTGCCGGTCTACTTCGCCCTGCTGCTGATCCTCGAGTGCACGATGATCGGCGTCTTCGCCGCCGCCGACGTCTTCCTGTTCTACGTGTTCTTCGAGGTCATGCTGGTGCCGATGTACTTCCTGATCGGCAGCTACGGCGGCCACCAGCGGCAGTACGCGGCGGTGAAGTTCTTCCTCTACTCGCTCGTCGGCGGGCTGTTCATGCTCGCCGCGGTGATCGGCCTCTGGGTGGTCGGCGGGAAGACCTTCGACTGGCAGGCACTGACCCAGGTGGACATCTCCACCGGCACCGAGCGCTGGCTCTTCCTCGGCTTCTTCCTCGCCTTCGCGATCAAGGCGCCGTTCTTCCCGTTCCACACCTGGCTGCCGGACGCCGGTGGCGCCGCCCCGGCCGGGGCCGCGGCCCTGCTGGTCGGCGTGCTCGACAAGGTCGGCACCTTCGGCATCCTGCGCTACTGCCTGCCGCTGTTCCCCGAGGCGTCGAAGTGGTTCGCCCCGTGGGCGCTGGCGCTGGGCCTGATCGGCATCATCTACGCGGCGCTGCTCGCGGTCGGCCAGTCCGACCTGAAGCGGCTGGTGTCGTACACGTCGATCGCGCACTTCGGCTTCATCGGCGTCGGCATCTTCGCCTTCACCACCCAGGCCGGCACCGGCGCGGTGCTCTACATGCTCAACCACGGTCTCGCCACCGGCCTGCTCTTCCTGGTGGTGGGCATGCTGATCGCCCGCCGCGGCTCGGCCCTGATCAAGGACTTCGGCGGGGCGGGCAAGCTGGTGCCGCTGCTGGCCGGGGTGCTCTTCTTCGCCGGTCTGGCCTCCCTGGCCCTGCCCGGCACCGCGCCGTTCGTCTCCGAGTTCCTGGTGCTGATCGGCACCTTCACGGTGAACAAGCCGGTCGCGGTGATCGCCACGCTCGGCATCATCCTGGCCGCCGCGTACGTGCTCTGGATGGTGCAGCGCACCACGCAGGGCATGCTCAACCCGGAGCTGGCCGAGGTCGAGGCCATGCGCCGTGACCTCAGCCTGCGCGAGAAGGTCGTGGTCGCACCGTTGATCGCCCTGATCGTGCTGCTCGGCTTCTACCCCAAGCCGGTCACCGACGTCATCAACCCCGCCGTCCAGGCGACCATGAACGACGTCGGCCGGACCGATCCCGCCCCGACGGTCGGCAGCGTCCAGGAGGCCGCAAAATGACCGAGCTGAAGTTGCCGTCGATCGACTACGCGGCGCTCGCTCCGATCCTGATCATGCTGGGCGTCGCCCTGCTCGGCGTGCTGGTGGAGGCCTTCGTGCCGCGCCGCCGGCGGCACGTCGTGCAGCTCTCGCTCGCCCTGCTGGCGGTGCTCGCCGCGCTGGTGATGACGGTGCTCAACGCCGACGACCGGCTGCTCACCGCCGGTGGGGCGATCGCGGTGGACGGCCCCACGCTCTTCCTCCAGGGCGCCATCCTGGTGCTCGCCGCGATGGCCCTGCTGCTGATCGGTGACCGCACGGTGGAGCGGGGCGGGGCGTTCGTCGCCCAGGCCGCGGTCACCGCCGAGTCGGCCGACGACCGGCGGCAGGCCGAGGGGAGCAACGGCGCCACCGAGGTCTACCCGCTGACCACCTTCGCGATCGGCGGCATGCTGATCTTCGTGGCGGCGAACGACCTGCTGACCATGTTCATCGCGCTGGAGGTCTTCTCGCTCCCGCTCTACCTGCTCTGCGCGCTGGCCCGTCGCCGGCGGCTGCTGAGCCAGGAGGCGGCGATGAAGTACTTCCTGCTCGGGGCGTACGCGTCGGCGTTCTTCCTGTTCGGCGTGGCGCTGATCTACGGCTTCACCGCTGGCATCCCGGGCCGGTCGGCCGGCGTCGACTTCGCCACCGTGCACGCCGCGGTGAAGGAGTCGCCCGCCAGCGAGGTGCTGCTCTTCGCCGGGATGGCGCTGCTCGCCATCGGTCTGCTCTTCAAGGCCGCCGCCGCGCCGTTCCACGTCTGGACCCCGGACGTCTACCAGGGCGCCCCGACGCCGGTCACCGGCTTCATGGCGGCCTGCACCAAGGTGGCCGCCTTCGGTGCCCTGCTGCGGGTGTTCCACGTGGCGTTCGCCGACGCGGCCTGGGACTTCACCCCGGTCCTCGGGGCGGTCGCGGTGCTCACCATGCTGGTCGGCGCGGTGCTGGCGGTCACCCAGACCGACATCAAGCGGCTGCTGGCGTACTCCTCGATCGCCAACGCCGGCTACCTGCTGGTCGGCGTGCTCGCGCCGACCGGCGAGGGCGTCTCCGGCACGATGTTCTACCTGGCCGCGTACGGCTTCTCGGTGCTCGCCGCGTTCGCCGTGGTGACCCTGGTCCGGGACGCGGACGGCGAGGCCACCCACCTGTCCCGCTGGGCCGGGCTGGGCCGCCGGTCGCCGTTCTACGCCGGGATCTTCACCTTCATCCTGCTGGCCTTCGCCGGTATCCCGCTGACCAGCGGCTTCACCAGCAAGTTCGCGGTCTTCGGCCCGGCGCTGGAGAGCGGTCACGCCTGGCTCGTGGTGGCCGGCGTGCTGACCAGCATGGTGTTGGCCTTCCCGTACCTGCGGGTCGTGGTGATGATGTGGCTCTCCGAGCCGGGCGAGAGCACCCCGACCGTCGCCGTGCCGGGCGGGTTGACCGCGACCGCGCTCATGATCGGCGTGGTGGCCACCCTGGTCCTGGGCGTGGCCCCGGCTCCGCTGCTCGACCTGGCCACGGACGCCGCAGCGTTCGTGCGGTGAGACGGCTGCCCGAGGGCGCGGGGCCGGTGCGCGAAGGCGCGCCGGCCCCGCGCCTGTATCCCCGCTCCGGACCAGGTCGAACGGGTGTGGCATGGTTGAAGGCGTGGTGATTCCGGCTGGCGAGCGTTCAGGCGTCGTCGGCTCCGGCGGTCGTCGGAGCCGGGCGGGCACGAGTCAGGTCGGCGCGCTCGGGGTGCATCTCACCGATCCGCGCGTCGAGGCCGCCGTGCTGGGCGTGCTCGACGGCGTCGAGGCCGAGCTGCGGGCCAGTGTGGCCAGCGCCGACCCGTTCGTCACCGAGGCCGCCCGGCACCTGGTGGAGGCCGGCGGCAAGCGGTTCCGGCCGCTGTTGGTGGCGCTGGGCGCGCAGTTCGGCGACCCGGCGCACGCGCAGGTCGTCCCGGCCGCCGTGGTGATGGAGCTCACCCACCTGGCGACGCTGTACCACGACGACGTGATGGACGAGGCCGCCGTGCGGCGGGGCGCCCCGAGCGCCAACTCCCGCTGGACCAACTCGGTGGCGATCCTGGTCGGCGACTACCTCTTCGCCCGCGCCGCGGACCTCGCCGCCGACCTGGGCACCGAGGCCGTCCGCCTCCAGGCGCGCACGTTCGCCCGCCTGGTGCACGGCCAGATCGCCGAGACCGTCGGCCCCCGGGCCGGCGAGGACCCGGTGGTGCACTATCTGCACGTGATCGCCGAGAAGACCGGCTCGCTGATCGCCACCTCGGCCCGCTTCGGCGGCATGTTCGGCGGGGCGTCGGCGGAGCACACCGAGGCCCTCGCGGGCTACGGCGAGACCATCGGGGTCGCCTTCCAGCTCTCCGACGACCTGCTCGACATCGCCAGCGAGTCGGTGCAGTCGGGCAAGACGCCCGGCACCGACCTGCGCGAGGGCGTGCCGACGCTGCCGGTGCTCTACGCCCGGGCGGCCGACGACTCCGACGCCGCCTCGGTGCGGCTGCGGGAGATCCTGGCCACCGGCCCGCTGGTCGACGACGCCCTGCACGCCGAGGCGCTCGGCCTGCTCCGCGAGTCCCCGGCGCTCAAGCGGGCCCGGGAGACCGTCCGCAGCTATGCCGAGGACGCCCGCGCCCAGCTCGCCCCGCTCCCGCAGGGCCCCGCCCGTGGCGCCCTCGAATCCCTCTGCGACTACATCGCCGACCGCACCAGCTGACCGCACCCGCCGAACCACCTCGACCTGAGGTCAACCGGTCGCAGGTCAGGGGGTGCGGGTCAGCATGCGGCTGCCGAGCAGCATGAACGCGGCGGCGGCCAGCATCGCGACGGCCGCGGTGAGCCACATCGCCGGATAGCCGGCCGCGCTGGCGGTGGCGCCCAGGGCGAGCGGGCCGAGACAGCCGCCGGCGTACACCCCGGTCTGGGTGATCGAGGTGGCGGCGGCCGGGGCCTGCGGGTGCAGCCTGACCACCGCGAAGTTCATCAGCCCCGGCCACGCCCAGCCCAGGCCGAAGCCGAGCACCACGCCGACCACCAGCGGCACCGCGCCGGCCAGGGCGAGCAGTCCCAGCCCGGCCGCGCCCACCACCAGCATCCCGGCGATCACCGCCACGTGCCCGTCGGCCCGGCGGTCGGCGAGCCAGCCGGCTCCGATCCGGGCGGTGACGCAGACCGCGCTGCCCAGGGTGAGGGTCAGTCCGGCCAGTCCCGGCGCGAGGCCGCGCGCCACCGACGAGTCCACCACGAAGGTGCCCAGCGCGTTGGCGGCCGCCGCGGCGAGGGTCGCCGCCACGCCGACCACCACCAGGGCCGCGGTGGCCTGCCCGCCGCGCGCCCCGGCGGCCTTGTTCGCCGGTCCGGGCTGCCCCGGGGGTACGGCGGGCAGGGCGGCCAGTGCGGCGCCGGCGGCAGCCACGAACGCCCAGCGCCAGCCGGCGGTGAGCGCGATGGTGGGCACCGCCGCACCGGCCAGCAGGGTGGAGACCGGAATGGCCGCCTGCTTCACCCCGAAGGACAGGCCCTGCCGCCGGGCCGGCACGTGCCGGGCCAGCGCCGCGTTGCTGGCGAGCTGCCCGAGCGCGTTCGCCGCGGCGCTCAGCCCGAGCAGGGCCACCAGCACCGGGTACGACCGGGCCAGCACCGCGATGGCGAACAGGCAGCCGGCGGCCAGCAGGATGCCGGCCCGGGCCACCACCGCCGGGCCGTACCGCTCGACCAGGCGGCCGGACGGCACCGAGGCCAGCGCGCTGATGCCGAAGTAGACCGAGACGGCCAGACCCAGACCGGCGGGGGAGAAGCCGAGATCGTCACCCATCTGCACCGCCAGGCCGCCGACGAGGAACACCGGCAGGACCGAGGCGACGGTGGTGGCGACGGCGCCGGCGCCGGCCCGCAGCGGGGCTACGGCGGGCGGGCTGGGCGAGGGAGTGAGTGCGGTGTCGGTCATCGTCTGGTCAACCTACGTGAGCCCAGCTCACGGCCGCCCGGCGTGTCGCAGCGATACACGCCACTCGCGGTCTCATCTGGAATCCTCGACCCGAACGGGCGTTCCGTCCCTGGGCGGTTTTTCATATGGTGTAACTCCCCGGCTGCGGAGGTGGTTGTGCGCGACCCCCTGGCGGAGCCTTCGGATCTCATCCGGAGCGTCTCCCGCGCGCTACGCGTGCTCGAGTCGGTCGGTCGTGCCCCCAAGGGGTTGACCGTCAAACAGATCGCCCGGCGGTGCGAGCTGACCGTCGCGACGACCTACCACCTGGTCCGCACCCTCGCCTACGAGGGCTACGTGATCCGGCGGGAGGACGGCACCTACATCGTGGGGCTGGAGGTCGCCGACCGGTACCGGGAGCTGGTGACCGCGTTCCGGGGGCCGCCGGCGGTCGGGGAGACGCTGCGCCGGGCCGCCGCCGACACCGGCTGGAGCCACTACCTGGGCCGCTTCGTGGGCGGGCAGGTGGCGGTCACGGCGGTCGCCGAGGGGCCGCGCTCGCCGTACCTGGAGGACCTGGTCCCCGGCTTCGACGAGGGAGCGCACGCCACCGCGCTCGGCAAGTGCCTGCTGGCCACCCTCACCGCCGAGCAGCGCTTCCGCTACCTGCGCGAGTACGGCATGCGCCCGTTCACCACGGCCACCCTGACCAGCGTCGAGGCGTTCGAGGCGGATCTGGCCGCCGGGGACCGGCGCGGCATGCAGCTGGAGCTGGGGCAGTTCCGGCAGGGGGTGGCCTGCGCGGCGGTGCTGGTCACCCCGGACAAGGACATGGAACGCCGGGTCGCGCTGGCCTGCGCCCTGCCGGCCAGCGAGATGATGACCTCGGCCCGGGTGGTCCGGGCCAAGTTGCTCACCGTCGCCCGCGCCGTCGCCGACGGCATCGCCGCCGACGTCTGACCCACCGGGGCCGCTCGCCCCCGCCCGGACGTCGGAAGGGCCCCGTCCCTGGCGGGGAGCGGGGCCCTTCGACCGGTGGCCCGGCGCCGGGCCAGCGAGGGGAACGTCAGCTGCCGATCGGGCCGCCGTCCAGCCGCCAGGTGACGACCACGCCCGGCTTGGCGTAGTCGCCGTCCGGCCAGGTGGACGCCGGCTTCTCCACGGAGGCGCCGGTGATCTCACCGGGGTGCTGCACGGCCACGAAGACCGAGCGGTTGTCGCCGGTGATGAACGGCCCACAGGTCTCCGCGCCGACCGGCACGGTCAGGAACTGCTTGAGGTGCCCCCGCTCCGGACCCTCGACCGCGGTGGCGAAGAGACCGTCGTTGCTGCCCAGCGCGTTGCCGTCGGTGGAGATCCAGAGGTTGCCGGCGGCGTCGAAGGCGACGTTGTCCGGGCAGGAGATCGGCGAGACCCTGGTCTTGTCGTACCCGGCGAAGTAGGTCGACGGGTCGGTCGGATCGCCGGCGACGATCGGCAGCGACCAGACGAAGCTCTCCGCCGTGTTGTCGCCCCGGTCCTCGACCAGCTCCAGGATCTGGCCGTGCTTGTTGAGGTTGCGCGGGTTGGCCTCGTCGGCCGGCGCCTTGCCGGGCTTGCCCCGGTCGGTGTTGTTGGTCAGCGCCACGTACACCTTGCCGGTGAGCAGGCTCGGCTCGACGTCCTCCGGCCGGTCCATCTTGGTCGCGCCGACCTTGTCCCCGGCGAGCCGGGTGAAGGTGAGCACGTCGGCGGCGGTCATCCCGTCGACGTACGAGCGGTTGCCGCTGACCAGCTTGATCCACCGGCCCCGGCCGTTGAACGCGCCGTCGGCCGGGAGCGTGCCCGAACCGTCGATCTCGGCGGCGCTGGTCTGCTCGAACTGCGCCACGTAGAGCGTGCCGGACTCCAGCAGGGTCAGGTTGTGCCTGCGGGCCACCCACGAGTCGCCCGGCAGGAACTTCTTGTCCGAGACGAACTTGTAGAGGTAGTCGAAGCGCTCGTCGTCGCCCATGTACGCGACCACGTGCCCGCTCTTCGCCACGATGACGTTGGCGCCCTCGTGCTTGAACCGGCCCAGCGCGGTGTGCTTGCGCGGGCGGCTCTCCGGGTCGAACGGGTCGATCTCCACGATCCACCCGAAGCGGTGCGCCTCGTTCGGGTGCTTCGCCAGGTCGAAGCGCTCGTCGGCCCGCTCCCACTTCCGGCTGCCGCTGGGGTAGCGGGCGGTGGTGGTGATGCCGTAGCGGGCCAGCCTCGGCTTCAGCTCCTCCGGGGCGGCGTCCGCCCCGACGAAGTACTGGTTGAAGTTCTCCTCGCCGGAGAGCACCGTGCCCCACGGGGTGACCCCGCCGGCGCAGTTGTTCAGCGTGCCGACGACCGTACGACCCTTCGGGTCGGCGGCGGTGCGCAGCCAGGCCGAGCCGGCGGCCGGGCCGGTCAGCTCGAACCTCGTGCCCAGCGCGGTGACCCGCCGGTTGTACGGCCGGCGGCCGCCCGCGACCGGGCGCCACCGCCCGGTGCCGTCGACCCGCTCCAGCTCCACCACGGACATGCCGTGCGCGGCCATCGCGGTGCGCAGCTGCTCCACGGTCAGCGCGTCCAGGCCGGTGAAGCCGGGGAACATCAGGTCCTCGTTGGTGTACTCGTGGTTGACCACGAGCAGCGCCCGCCGGCCCCGCCGGTCCAGCGGCAGCACCCCGACGAAGTCGTTGTTGTAGCCGAACTGCTTCGACTGCGCCGCGGCGTTCTGCCCGTGCAGGTCGAAGTCGGGGGCGCCGGGGACCACCGGGTCGCCCCAGCGGATGACCACCGCGTGGTCGTACCCGTTGGGGACGACCAGGGTGTCGAGCTGGTTCGGCGGGATCGGCGTGAAGGTCAGCGCGCCGGTGGACGGCTGCGGGCGGCCGAGGTCGGTCGCCTCGGGCACGACCGGTGTGCCGGGGGCGGCGGCGGCCGGGGCGGCCCCGGCGAGCGCGCCGGCGGCCGCGCCGCCGAAGCCGAGCACCAGCGCGCCGACCGCGCCGGCCCGGACCACGCCGCGCCGGGACACCTCGGCCTCCACCAGGTCCCCGAAGTACGCGTTGTCGGAAGAATTGGGCACCGGGTGGTCGCAGGCGTTGCCGCATCGGTACAGACAGGTCATCGCATCGCGGCTGCCGTGGCGGGTGGCACCCAGCAACGGGAGCAGCCGGGGACGGTCGCTCATTTCAGGAGCCTCCTGGAAGCAGGGTCGGTGGCACGCCGGATCACCCGATCGACGTGCGTACCGGCCGGAGGCTGCCAGGGCGCGGTGAGCGGTCGCCGGACTCGGCGTGAACCGGATGTGAACAGCGGTCGCAGGTGAACCGATCGGCGTCACGGCGCGTATCCACGGGCGAACGCATTCGCCGCACTCGCCGCGGAGAGCGAGGGGATCACCATCAGCGACCACGACGCCCAACTGCTGCGCGCGCTGCACGACGAGCACGCGGAGGCGCTGTACGCGCACGCGCTCCGACTGGTCAACGGCGACCGTACCCGGGCCGAGGACCTGGTGCAGGAGACCCTGCTGCGGGCCTGGCGCCACCCCGAGTCGCTCGACCCGCGGCGCGGCTCCGTCCGGGCCTGGCTCTTCACCACGGCGCGGAACCTGGCGATCGACGCCTGGCGGCGCCGGTCCACCCGGGTCGGTGAGGTGTTCACCGACGACCTGCCCGAGCCGCCGGAGGCGGTCGACGAAGCGGAGCGCGCGGTGGAGGCGTGGACCGTCGCCGAGGCCCTGAACCGGCTCAGCCCCACCCACCGGGAGGTGCTGGTCGAGTGCTTCTACCAGGGCCGTTCGGTGGCCGAGGCCGCCGCCCGGCTGGGAGTGCCACCGGGGACGGTCAAGTCCCGCACGCACTACGCGCTGCGCTCACTACGGTTGGTCCTGGCCGAGATGGGGGTGACCGGATGACCCGCTGCGAGTTCGCGCACGACGACGGCGCGTACGTGCTGGGCGCCCTCGCTCCCGCCGACCGCGCCGCCTACGAGCGGCACCTGGCCGATTGTGCGGCGTGCCGGGAGGCGGTCGCCGAAATCGCCGTACTGCCCGGGCTGCTCGGCCGGCTCGACCCGGCCGCGCTGGACGAGTTCCTGCCCCCGCCGCAGGAGCCGAACCGGGTGCCCGCGCTGCTCGCCGCCGCCCGGGACCGCCGGCGCCGGGAGCGGTCCGGCGCGCGCCGACGGTACGCGCTGACCGGCCTGGCCGCCGCCGCGCTCGCCCTGGTCGTGGGCGTCGGGGGCGCGGCCGTGCTGCGTCCTCCCACGCCGCCCGGGCCGACCGTCCAGGCGGTGCGGATGGTTGCCATGCAGCCGGTGGCGGCGAAGGCCCCGGTGCACGCCGAGATCGGGTTGACCGGCACCGACTGGGGTACCGAGGTCACCATGCGCTGCGGGTACGACGCGACCGCCGGCTACGGCAAGGCGTACACGTTCCGGCTGGTGGCGCACGGCCCGGACGGCGCCACGGAGCAGATCGGCTCCTGGTTGGCCGCGCCCGGCGACGAGGTGCGCCTCAGCGGCGCGACCCGCTTCACCGACGCGGAGCTGGTCCGGCTGGAGCTGGTCCGCGCCGACGGCACCGCCGTGCTGGGCTACGACGTGCGCTGAGTTCCGCCTCACCGCGGGGCGGCGGTGACCGGGACCGGGGTGCGGGCGGCGGCCCGGGTGCGGCGGGTGTGCCGGACCGCGTCGACGGTGAAGACGATCAGCGCCACCCAGACCAGCGCGAAGCCGGCCAGCCGGGCCGGCGGCATCGGCTCGTGGAAGATCAGCACCCCGCAGCCGAGCTGGAGGATCGGCGCGAGGTACTGCAACATGCCCAGGCCGGACAGCGGAAGCCGGTTGGCCGCGCCGGCGAAGAGCAGCAGCGGGACGGCGGTGGCCGCGCCGGCGAGCACCAGCAGCAGGGTGTGCC
This sequence comes from Micromonospora sp. U56, assembly GCF_018070095.1. NCBI lineage: Bacteria > Bacillati > Actinomycetota > Actinomycetes > Micromonosporales > Micromonosporaceae > Micromonospora > Micromonospora sp. U56. Next base: position 4,118 of record NZ_JAGPYL010000114.1, on the reverse strand, counting down.
CGAGCGAGACGTGCCCGAAGGTCGACTCGCCGCGCCGCGCGAGCCACCCCAGGTACGCCAGGGCGGGCAGCGCCAGCACCGCGGACTCGACGAAGAGCCCTTCCGCGGCGGGCAGCCCGAGCCGCTTCTTGACCAGGCCGTACCCGGCGAAGCTGAACGCCAGCGTCAACGCCAGGTACGGCAGCCGGCCGTAGTCGACGGTGAGCACGACCACGGCCGCCGCGCCGACGCCGAGCGCCGCCCACTGCGCCGGGCGCAGTCGCTCGCGCAGCACGAATACGCCGATCAGCACCACGACGAGCGGGTTGATGAAATACCCCAGCGCCGTCTCCACCACCCGGTCGGAGTTGACCCCGTAGATGTAGGTGCCCCAGTTCACCGCGATCAGCGCGGCCGCGACGACGATGGCGGCCAGCGTCCGGGGGCGGCGGGCCAGCGCGCGCAGGAAGCCGATGTTGCGCATCGCGGCCAGCAGCAGCGCGACGAAGACCACCGACCAGACGATCCGGTGGGCCAGGATCTCCACCGGTCCGGCCGGTCGCAGCAGCTTCAGGTAGATCGGGAAGAAGCCCCAGAGCAGGTACGCGCCGAAGCCGTACAGGTAGCCGAGGCGGATTGGATTCACCCCTCCACCGTAAGGGGCGCGGCGGGTCGGTGTTCCTTTCCGGTGACCGGCTTCACCGGACGGTGGTCCCACTCCATCCAGCGGCCCGGCTCGACCGGTGCGAAGCCGACCTTCGCGTACACCCCGTGCGCGTCGAGGGTGGCCAGCAGGATCCGGCGCACCCCCAGCCCGGCCAGGTGGTCCCGGACGGCGGTGGCCAGCCAGGTGCCCAGCCCGCGACCGCGCTCCGACGGCGCGACGTAGACGTCGCAGAGCCAGGCGAAGGTGGCCCGGTCCGTGATCACCCGGGCCACCGCCACCTGCTCACCCCCGGCGTAGACGCCGTACGGGATCGAGCCGGCGAAGGAGGCCGCCACCGTCTCCCGGCTCCGGCCGAGCGCCCAGTACGCGTCGGTGGAGAGCCAGCGGTGCACCCGGTCGAGGTCGATCCGGTCGGGATCGGTGCTGAGCAGGTAGCCGTCGTCGCGGGTCAGGGTGAACACCCCGGCCACGCTAGCCGGGACGCCCCCGGCCCGCGCGAGCCAATTCCCGGCCACTGGCCGCCGTTCCCGCCCGGGCGTCGCGCCTGCGCGTCCCGCCCGGGCGTCGCCGGGTCAGTCGCGGTCGAGGATGGCGCCGAGGATCCAGGTCACGATGCTGACGAAGAGCGCGCCGAGCACCGCCTCGGGCCAGAAGCTGTCGACGTGGAACGGCAGCCCGGCCTCGCCGGCGATCCAGCTCGTCAACAGGAAGAGCAGGCCGTTGACCACCAGCGCGATCAGGCCGAGGGTCAGCAGGTAGAAGCCGCAGCCGACGGACTTGATGACCGGCTGGAGCACCGCGTTGACCACGCCGAAGATCACCGCCACCAGCAGCAGCGTGGTGACCGTCTCGACGGCCGAGTCGGAGTCCAGGGTGATGCCCGGGATGAGCAGCGTCGCCAGCCAGAAGGCGGCCGCGGTGGAGCCCAGCCGGATGAGGAGGCCCTTCAGAAAAGTCATGGCGGGGATCGTGCCACGCACGGCCCACTCGGGGAACCGTTACCTTTCAGTGAGTAGACGTGACTCACGATTGGCAGCCGTCCGTTGCCGGGCGGCGTTGACCGGGTGAACCGGTCTTGACGCTTCACGGCCCGCTGCCCCGCCTGCGGGTGCAGGTCTTACGGGTCTTACGTGGGCTCCACGTCCTGTTTTTGCGTCGCCCGGCAACTCCAGGTCGACGTGCCGAACTAGGCCGGCAAGATTACGTGCGGCGTTGATGTCCCGGTCCAGGGACAGTCCGCAGGTGGCGCAGTTGAAGGTGCGTTCGGCCAGCGACAGCTTGGGTTTCACTGTCTGGCAGCCGGAACAGGTTTTGGAGCTGGGGTACCACCGCTCGGCGACGTACAACACGCTGCCGTACCAACCGGTCTTGCAGCCAAGGTGCCGGCGCAGGGTCGCCGGGGCGGCGTCGATCAGAGCCCTAGCCAACCTAGGGTTGCGGACCATTCCTGCCACGTGCAGGTCCTCGACCACGACCGTGGTGAACTGTTGCGCCAGCCGGGTGGTGAGTTGGTGCCACGAGTCGGCGCGAACAGCGGCGACGGTGGCGTGCAGCCGGGCCACGGTGTCCTGTGCCCGCTGCCACCGATTGGACGCGGTCCGCTTACGCCGGCGGGCCTGGTCGTACGGGCCGATTCGGCGGGCGGCCCGGCGTTGGGCCTTGCCGAGTTTCTTCAACGCCGTCTTGAACGGTGCCGGGTTGGGCACCAGCTCGCCGGTGGACAGCACCGCCAGGTGCTTGATGCCGGCGTCCACGCCGACGATCCGACCAGCTTTCGGCGTGTGCGCCGGACGGCCCACGGCCCGTTTGACCGTGACCTGGAACGAGCAGAACCACCTGCCGGCGGTCTCGGTGACGGTTGCGGACAGGATCGTCGCGGTGCCAGCCTTCACCCGCCGGGCCAGCTTACGGGTGGACTCGTGGGTGCGGATACGGCCCAGCCGTGGCAACACCACGTGCCGATAGCCGGGGTCGACCCGGATCGCGCCGGTGGTAAACCGGGCCGACCTGCGGCCGTGCTTCCTCTTGGTCCGGGGCCAGCCCATCCGGCGGCCCTTGCGGGCACCGGTACGTGAGGCGTGCCAGTTGCCCAGCGCCGCCGACAGGTTGGCCAGGCCGGTGTTGAACGCCTCTTTGGAGCAGTGCGCCCACCACGGCGCCACCCACGTCTTGATTTCGTTCCACGTGCGGCGCAGGTCCGGTAGCGACCAGCCCTGCCACGGGGTCAGGTCCGCCTCGGCCACCCCGTAGCTGGCCTCGGCGGCGCGTTGGGCCTTAACCGCGCTGACCCGCCGCGGCATGTGGTTGTAGACGAAGCGTGCCGCGCCGGTATTGCGGCGCAGACCGGCGACCTGCGCGTCGCTCGGGTCGAGGGCGAACATGTACGCCTGAACGGTCCAGCCGGCGGGCGGCGCGTACCGTCTCACGGGAGGTCCCCGGCGGTCGCGGCGGCCACGGCGCGGCTGGCCCGTTTCGCTGCAGCGCGGCGGCCGTGCAGCCCGGCACACAAGCTGGTCAGGATCTCCGTCACGTCCCGCACCAGGCCGCCGTCCACATAAGACCGATACTACGACTCACAGGTTCGTACGTCTGCTCACAGACGGGTGAACTGCTAACTACCCCGGCTTCAGCGGCGGGCCGGCCGGCCGATCAGCTGCGACTCGATCGGGGTGGGCGAGAGCAGCGCCCAGCGCAGCGCTCGGCGATTGACCACCGCCACCATGTCGTCCCGGATCCGGGTCAGCCACTCCGCCGACCCGCCGAGCCCGAGCGCCGCGCCGGCCAGCACCGACTCCCGCTGGTCCAGCGGTTGCAGCACCGCCAGGTCGGCCCGGCCCAGGGTGTCCGCGTCGGCCGCGGTCAGCTCGTCCCGGACCACCAGGGTCGCCTGCCAGGCCGGGCCCGGCCCGGCATCGTCGGCCGCCGCGCCCGCGTCGACCACCAGCAGCAGGGGACACAGCGGCGAACCGGGCGCTCCGCCCAGCGGGCGGCCCGGCGGGAGGACCGCGATGCCGCCCCCGGTGCCGCCGACGCCCCGCACGAACGGTTCCCAGGCCCTCGGCCGGCCGGTGCGCACCGCCACCCGGGCGCCGAGCGCCATCGCCCGCAGCACCAGCAACTGCGCCGCGCGGAGCCCGCCGACGAGCACCAGCCGGGTGCCCTCGGCGCGGAACAGTCGGACGGTCACCGCGCCGCCGTGCCGGTTGGCGCCGACCATCAGCCCGGCGTCGCCGAGGGACAGCTCCAGCGGCTCCGGGTCCGGGCCGGGCGCCACCGGGCCGGCGGCCACCGCCAGCGGCAGCGTGGCGGCCAGGGCGGCGAGCTGCGCACCGTCGAGCCGGCGAACCTCGCCGCCGGCGTCGGCGACGAGCCGGTGCAGCGCCTGGCCGGCCAGGGCCAGCTCTTCGCGCGTCCGGGCGCTGCGGGTGGACGGCTGGTCGGACGAGGAGCTGCGCCCGCTCCTGCCCCGGCA
>NZ_JAGPYL010000113.1:0-20864 GCF_018070095.1 Micromonospora sp. U56 | reverse complement strand
CCCCCACCCTCGCGATCTTGCACTTTCGGCCCGCCGACCGCGGCATCTGCCGCATTTGTCGGGGCGGCAAGTGCAAGATCGCGGGAGGCGGCGGGGTGGGGGCGGGGGCGGGGGTGTGAGCAGGGGTGAGAGTTGCGACTGTCGCCGTGGCGGTTGATCTGAGTTCCGCGGGACACGTGCGAGACTAGATAACCATGAGCGACCCACGGATCACCTCGTCGATCTTCACCCGCGGCGCGGTCGACCTCAGCGCGCTGCGCAGCACCGCACCGGCCAACACCCGCCCCAGCACACCGACCCAGGCCGGCCCGTCCGCCGGTCTCCCGGGCGGCCCCGCCACCGGTGGCGGTGGCCTCGCCGTGATCGACGTGACTGAGGCGACCCTCCAGGCCGAGGTGCTCGAGCGTTCGCTGACCACGCCCGTCGTCGTCTTCTTCGGCGCGGCCGGCTACCCGGAGAGCGACGAGTTCGCGCCGGTGTTGGAGCGGCTGGCGACCGAGGGCGACGGCGCGTGGGTGCTGGCCCGGGTCGACGTCCAGGAGAACCCCCGGATCGCCCAGATGTTCCAGATCCAGGCGATCCCGACCGTCTACGCGGTCGTCGGCGGCCGGCCGATCGACGCGTTCCCCGGCGTCGTGCCGGAGGCGCAGCTGCGCCAGTGGATCTCGGCGGTGCTCAAGGCCGGCGGCGTGGCCGTGGCCGAGCCGGAGGACCCGCGCCTCGACGAGGCCGACGACGCCCTGATGAGCGGCGACCTGGACGCCGCCGAGCGGGCGTACAAGAAGATCCTCGCCGAGTCCCCGGCGGACGCCGCGGCGGAGGCCGGCCTGGCCCAGGTCGGGGTGGCCCGGCGGGTCGCCGGCGTCGACCCCCAGGCGGCGGTCGCCGCCGCGCAGGCCGCCCCCGACGACGTCGAGGCCCAGCTGCTCGCCGCCGACATCGAGGTGCTCAGCGGCCTGGCCGAGCAGGCGTACGCCCGGCTGGTCAGCCTGGTCCGGCGGACCGCCGGCGACGACCGGGAGAAGGTACGCCAGCACCTCGTCTCGCTGTTCACCATCGCCGGCCCGGACGACCCCGCGGTCGCCTCGGCCCGGCGGGCGCTGGCCAGCGCCCTGTTCTGAGTTCGTAGCACGCCAGCGCGGGCCGGCGTTCCGGCCGGCCCGCCCGACCACCGAGGACGGGAGCCCATGATGCGCCGGATCGCCGTCCTCGACGCGCCGACAAACCTGGGACTGCGCCCACCCACGTCCACCTCCGTCCCCGGCTGCGGCAAGGCGCCCGGCGCGCTGCGCGACCACGACCTGCTCGCCCGGCTGCGGGCCCGCGACGCCGGCTGCCTGACCCCACCCCGGTACGACCCGGGCGACTGGCGACCCGGTGACGGCGTCTGCCACGCCCGGGAGATCTCCGGCTACTCGGTGGCGCTGGCGGACCGGATCGGCGCGATCATCGACCGGGGCGAGTTCCCGCTGGTGCTCGGCGGCGACTGCTCGGTGCTGCTCGGCTCGGCGCTGGCCATGCACCGGCTCGGCGAGGCGGTCGGCGGCCGGATCGGGCTGGTCTTCGTCGACGGCCACTCCGACTTCCGGCACCCCGGCAACGCCTCGTACGTGGGCGCGGCGGCGGGGGAGGACCTGGCCCTGGTGACCGGGCGCGGGCAGGCCGACCTGGCGGCCATCGAGGGGCGGCGCCCCTACTTCCGCGACATCGACGTGGTGGTGCTCGGCATCCGCGCGCAGGACGAGTACCGCCTCGACCTCCAGGCCGCCGGCATCACCACCCGGCCGGTGCCGGCGCTTCGCGCCGAGGGCGCGGCTCGCACCGCCCAGTGGGCGCACGAGCAGCTCGCCGACTGCGCCGGCTACTGGGTGCACATCGACGTGGACGTGCTCGACCCGGCGGTGATGCCGGCGGTGGACGCGCCGGACCCGGGCGGGATCGCCTTCGCCGAACTCGAGATCCTGCTCGCCGGGCTGGTGGACACCCCGCACTGCCTCGGCGTCGAGCTGACCGTCTTCGACCCCGACTACGACCCGGACGGCTCGTACGCCGCCGAGATCGTCAACACCGTCGTGGCCGGACTGGCCCCGGTGTCGGCGCCGGAGGCGGTGCCGCCCCGGCTGCTGCCGGCCGCCCCGCCGCCGCAGCGGGTCCGGTCCACCGGGCCGACGACGCGCGCCCGTCTCGCCACCCCGCCCAACGGCGGCGCCGGGCCGGCCGGAGGGCCGGGGCCGGGCTCCCCGGTCGGCATCGCGCCGCTCGGGTCCGGCGAGCCGGCGGTGGACGAGCCGGAGGCCGCGACGGGCCCGGCGACCGGAGGGCTCGCGTCGGCGCCGGTCGAGACGCCGGTGCCCGCCGTCGCCGTCGAGCCGGTCGGGCCGCCCGCCGCCGTCGGGCCCGGCCTGCTCCGCCGGGTGCCCCGTGCCGACGAGGACGGGACGTCGGAGGAAGACTCCTCACCGTCGTCCGCCGGCATCGCCTGACGGATCGCCCACCCCCCGGTCCGGCCCTCCTGCCCGTGCCGGTGGCGCGGCACGGTCCCGGCCGGCTGGCGCTGCCTTGGTCGGTCTCGCCGGCGTGGTGTCGGCCGATGTCGCCGCGAAGACACCATCCGTCGCCCGCGCCTCCCTGGGGACGGATCAGCGAAGGGCGCGGAGGAAGCGCTCGCTGATCGGGACCGCGCTGGCCGTGCTCGACCCGCCCTGCTCGACGAAGACCGCGAACGCGACGTCGCCCTGCCAGCCGACGAACCAGGCGTGGGTGTGCGCCGGGTTGTTGTCGTACTCGGCGGTGCCGGTCTTGCCGTACACCGGGCCACCGGGGACGTCGGCCAGCGCCTTCGCCGTGCCGGCGGTGACCACCTCGCGCATCATCGCCTTCAGCGGCTCCACCGACTCGGCCTTGAGCTGCGGGCCGGGCTCCGCCAGCTTGGCCGGGGCCGGATCGAGCACCAGTTTCGGCTGCTCCCAGCGGCCGCGGGCGACCGCGGCGGTGGCCCCGGCCATGGCCAGCGGGCTGACCACGGTGGTGCCCTGGCCGATCGCGGCGGCGGCCTGCTCGACCGGCGAGCCGTTGGCCGAGACCTTGCCGGTGAAGGCGTCGGTGCCGAGGTCCCAGCTGCCCTCCAGGCCGAGGGTACGGCCGGTGACGGCCAGCCCGTCGGGGCCGAGCTTCGGCGCCAGGGACGCGAAGGCGGTGTTGCAGGACCGGGCGAAGTCGGTGCGGAACGGCACCTTGCCGAGGACGAAGTCATCGGAGTTCTTGAAGGGTCGTCCGTCCACGGTGAACGTCTTCGGGCAGTCCACGACGGAGTCGGCGCCGACCGCGCCGCGGTCGAGCAGGCCGAGGGTGCTGACCATCTTGAAGGTGGAGCCCGGCGGCACCTGGGCGGTGAAGGCCAGGTTCTCCCCGGCCGCGCCCGGCCCGTTGGCCGCGGCGAGCACCGCGCCGTCGCTGATCCGTACCGCCACCAGCGCCGAGCGGCGCTTCTCACCGCGCAGCGCGGCGTCGGCGGCGTTCTGGGTGGCCACGTCGAGGGTGGTCTTCAGCGGCTGGCCGGGCTGCGGCTCGTTCCGGAAGACCTCGGTCGGCTCCGGGGTGCCGTCGGAACCGGCCGGCCCCTGGACGAGCACGGTGAGCCCGGGAGTGCCGCGCAGGCGGTCGTCGTAGCGGCCCTGGAGACCGCCGTGCCCGACCAGGTCGCCCTTGGCGTACCGGTCGGGGTGGGCGGCCAGGTCGTCGGCCTGCGCCTCGTCGACGGAGCCGAGCAGCGCCCGGGCGAACTCCCGGGTGGGCGCCAGGTCCCGCTTCTCGCTGGGGAACCTGGTGCCGGGCAGGTCGTAGATGCGCGACCGGATCTGCCGGTACGCCTCGTCCCGCAGCGTCACCACCTCGACGAAGGCGCCCGGATCCGCCTCGCTGAGTCGTTTCGGCAGGTCGGAGAGGTCGACCGGGGGATTCAGCGCCGGTCGGATCGCCTTGAACGCCGCGTCGAGCTGCCTGACCAGCGCCTTCGCGTCGGTCACCTCGCTGGGCTGCACGCCGACCCGGACCACCTGCCGGGGCGCCACGATCGGCTGCCCGGCGGCGTCCAGCACCCCGGCCCGCGGGCTGGCGGTCCGGCGTACCGTCAACCGGTCGCCCTCGCCGAGCTGCTCCTGCACCAGCTGCGGCTCCCAGATCACCTGCCACTGGTCGTCCCCGCCCTGGCGTAGCCGCACCGGTCGGTCGTACGCCCAGGTGGTCTTTCCCGGCAGCGCCCACTCCACCCGGACCTTGGCGGTGGCGATGTCCTTGGTGACCTCGGCGTCGCCGGAGCGGCGCAGGGTGGGCGGGGTGGCGGCCAGCTCGCCGGAGAGGTCCTTGATCTCCTTGGCGACCTCGGTGGCCGGCAGCCGGGCGCCGGTCGGGTCGATGAACCCGACCGCGCCGAGGTCGCCGGAGCGCCAGCCGGCCAGGAAGGCGTCGATGGTCCGCTCCGGTCCGTCACCGTCCGAACACCCGGTGAGCGCGCCGGCCGCCAGCACGGTGGCGGTCAGCGCCGCGAGGGCCGGCCGGAAACGCGTACGGGAACGGCGGAGCGGGTACGACACGGGCATGGAGCGGTACCTCCGGATCTCGGACTGCCCTGCACGCTAGTACGACCGTGCTCCCCGTACCGCCCCGGCGCGGCCGCACGCTGTGTGAAGACCCCGACGGCGGTGTGATGAACATCGCGAGTCGGGGTACTCCGCAGCCGGCCGACCACGCATCTGCAACGGGTGAAAGGACAGAGTCCCGAACCGGACGTCCGGCCGGTGGTCCGCCGACGAACGGACAGAGTGGCAGGGCCTAGGCTGGGCGGCAGAGTGACCCACAACGCGGTGGGTCGAGGGGAGTGGCACCGATGGACCGGCGTCCGGCGATCAAACCGGGACCCGACCTCCGGCAGGCTGACACCGGCCGGGACGACAGCTTCGATTCGGCGACCGACGGGGACGGCCTCGGCCGACTCGACACAGGAGTTACCGGGATGACCGGTTCGAGTATCGACACCCTCTACGAACTGGGGCTTCCGTCCGAAGCGCTCGGTGACGACGTGGAGGACGCGGAGCTCGACGAGCCGGTACCCAACGCGGAGCGGCTGGTCGCCCAGGCGGTGGCGCTGGCCGGCGACGACCACGACGCGGCCACCCTGGTGGGCCGTTTCTGGCGGTTCGCGCCGGACGAGGAACTGATCGGATTCACCGCCGAGGAGATGCTCGACGCCGCCAGGGCGCACCGGGACCTGGCCCAGCAGCGGGTGCCGGGCGAGCTGAAACTGCGCATCCACGAGCCGGACGCAGAGCAGCACCACACGGTCATCGAGATCGTCACCGACGACATGCCGTTCCTGGTCGACTCGGTGACCGCGCTGCTCAACTCCCACCACCTCGACGTGCACCTGCTGGTGCACCCGCTGGTCGTGGTGCGGCGGGAGCCGCTCGGTCGGCTGACCGAGGTCTCCGCCGACGTCGAGCCGGACGACGCGATCGCCGGCGACCTGGTCGAGAGCTGGATGCGGATCGAGATCGACCCGGTCCGCGACGCGGCGGAGCGGGAGAAGCTGCGCCGCGAGCTGCAGCGGGTGCTCACCGACGTGCGCGAGGCGGTGGAGGACTGGCCGAAGATGCGGCAGCGCGCCCTGGCGCTGGCCGACGAACTGGCCTCGGCCCGGACCTCCGACAACCGTCCGCCTGTGCCTGAGAAGGACATCACCGACTCGGTGGAGCTGCTGCGCTGGCTGGCTCACGACCACTTCACCTTCCTCGGCTACCGCGAGTACCGGCTGGTCGACAGCGACGGCGGCGACGGACCGGCGCTGGAGGCCGTGCTCGGCACCGGGCTGGGCATCCTGCGGTCGGACTCGCCGGAGGCCCGGGCGCTGTCGTCGATGACGCCCGAGGCGCACGAGAAGGTGATGGAGAAGCGCCTGCTGATCATCACCAAGGCGAACTCCCGGGCGACCGTGCACCGCTCGGCCTACCTGGACTACATCGGGTTCAAGATCTTCAACGAGGCCGGCGAGGTGGTCGGGGAGCGGCGGTTCCTCGGCCTGTTCTCCACCGCCGCGTACCGGACCAGCGTCCGTGAGCTGCCGGTGGTCCGACGCAAGGTCGCCGAGGTGCTGGACCGCTCCGGCCTGAGCCAGCGCAGCCACTCCGGCAAGGACCTGCTCCAGATCCTGGAGACCTACCCGCGCGACGAGCTGTTCCAGATCAAGACCGACGACCTGTACCACGCCGTGATCGGCGTGCTGCGGATGGCCGGTCGCCGGCAGCTGCGGGTCTTCCTGCGCCGGGACGCGTACGGGCGGTTCATCTCCTGCCTGATCTACCTGCCCCGGGACCGGTTCACCACCCAGAACCGGCTGCGCATGCAGGACATCCTGCTGCACGAGCTGAACGGCGTCGGGGTGGACTACACCACCCGGGTGACCGAGTCGATGCTGGCCCGGGTGCACTTCATCGTCCGGACCGACCCGACCAACCCGCCCGGCGAGGTCGACGCCGACCTGCTCGCCGAGGAGCTGGCCGACGCCACCCGGCTCTGGGACGACGACTACCGGCTGGTGCTGGAGCGCAAGCTCGGCGACGAGCAGGCCAAGCACCTGTTCAGCCGGTACGCCGACGCCTTCCCCGAGGGCTACAAGGACGGCCACACGCCGTACGAGGCGATGAAGGACCTGGCCAAGCTGGAGCTGCTGGAGGAGCCCGGCCAGCTGGAGATGCACCTGTTCCGCAAGCAGCTCGCCCCGCGCGGGCCCGGCGCGGACGCCGACGACGCGATGGACGTCCGCTTCAAGGTCTACCGGTACGGCGAGCCGATGATGCTCTCCGCCGTGCTGCCGGTGCTGCACTCGCTGGGCGTCGCGGTGGTCGACGAGCACCCGTACGAGGTGGACCGGGTCGACGGCCGGGTCTTTCTGTACGACTTCGGCCTGCGCCTGCCCGAAAGGCACCAGGAGCTGGCCGAGGTGCGCCCGCACGTGGAGAACGCCTTCGCCGCCGCCTGGCGGGGCGAGGCCGAGGTGGACGGCTTCAACGAGCTGGTCCTGCGCGGCGGTCTCACCTGGCGGCAGGTGGTGGTGCTGCGGGCGTACGCGAAGTACATGCGCCAGGCCGGCACCGTCTTCTCCCAGGACTACATGGAGCAGACCTTCATCGCGTACCCGAAGATCGCCGCCCTGCTGGTGGAGCTCTTCGAGACGCGGTTCGCCCCGGGCTCGGCGAGCATGGAGGAGCGCCGGCAGCGCAGCGACGAGCTGGTCGGCGCCATCAGCGCGGCCCTGGACGACGTGGCCAGCCTGGACCAGGACCGGATCCTGCGGGCGTACCTGACGCTGATCCAGGCCACCCTGCGGACCAGCTTCTACCAGAAGCCGGTCGGCGGGCGGCCCAAGTCGTACGTGGCGTTCAAGCTGGATCCGCAGGCCATCCCGGACCTGCCGGCCCCGCGGCCGAAGTTCGAGATCTTCGTGTACTCGCCCCGGTTCGAGGGCGTGCACCTGCGGTTCGGGCCGGTGGCCCGGGGCGGGCTGCGCTGGTCCGACCGGCGGGAGGACTTCCGCACCGAGGTGCTCGGCCTGGTCAAGGCGCAGATGGTGAAGAACGCCGTGATCGTGCCGGTGGGCGCCAAGGGCGGCTTCGTACTCAAGCAGAAGCCGGGGGACCGCGACGAGGCGGTCGCCTGCTACAAGGAGTTCGTCGGCGCGATGCTCGACGTCACCGACAACATCGTCGGCGGCGAGATCGTGCCGCCGACCGACGTGGTCCGGCACGACGCTGACGACCCGTACCTGGTGGTGGCGGCGGACAAGGGCACCGCCACGTTCTCCGACATCGCCAACGAGATCTCGGCGGCGCACCAGTTCTGGTTGGGCGACGCGTTCGCCTCCGGCGGCTCCGCCGGGTACGACCACAAGAAGATGGGCATCACCGCCCGGGGCGCCTGGGAATCGGTCAAGCGGCACTTCCGCGAGCTGGGCCACGACACCCAGACCCAGGACTTCACCGTGGTCGGCGTCGGCGACATGTCCGGTGACGTGTTCGGCAACGGGATGCTGCTCTCGGAGCACATCCGGCTGGTGGCCGCCTTCGACCACCGGCACATCTTCCTGGACCCGAACCCGGACGCGGCCACGTCGTACGCCGAGCGGAAGCGGCTGTTCGAGCTGCCCCGGTCGTCGTGGGAGGACTACGACCGGAAGCTGATCTCGGAGGGCGGCGGGATCTTCCCGCGTACCGCCAAGTCGATTCCGATCACGCCGCAGGTCCGGGCGGTGCTCGACCTCGACGAGGACACGACGCAGCTCAGCCCGCAGGAGCTGATGAAGGCGATCCTCACCGCGCCGGTCGACCTGTTCTGGAACGGCGGCATCGGCACCTACGTGAAGGCGTCCACGCAGACCAACGCCGAGGTGGGCGACAAGTCCAACGACGCGATCCGGGTGGACGGCAAGAGCCTGCGCTGCCGGGTGGTCGGCGAGGGTGGCAACCTGGGCTGCACGCAGCTCGGCCGGATCGAGTACGCCCTGGCCGGCGGCCGGATCTACACCGACTTCATCGACAACGCGGCCGGGGTGGACTGCTCCGACCACGAGGTGAACATCAAGATCCTGCTCAACACGGCGGTCGCCGACGGCGCGCTGGACGTCCCCGAGCGGGACGAGCTGCTCGCCCAGATGACCGACGAGGTCGCCGAGCTGGTGCTGCGGGACAACTACGACCAGGCGCGGGCGATCAACAACTCCCAGGCCCAGGCCGCGTCGCTGCTCCCGGTGCACCGGCGGATGATCAACGAGCTGGAGCGGGCCGGTCAGCTCGACCGGGCCCTGGAGGCGTTGCCGCCGGACGAGGAACTGGCGGTCCGCACCGAGTCCGGGCTGACCGCGTCGGAGTTCGCGGTCCTGCTCGCGTACGTCAAGATCGTGCTGGAGCGGGAGATCCTGGCCGAGGGGCTGGCCGACGAGGAGTGGACGACCGAGGTCCTCGTCAACTACTTCCCGACGCCGATGCGCGAGCGCTTCGCCGACCGGATGGCCCAGCACCGGCTGCGCCGCGACATCGTCACCACGGTGCTGGTCAACGAGGCGATCAACCGGGGCGGCATCTCGTTCGTCTTCCGGGTCGTCGAGGAGACGGCCGCGTCGGCGGCGGACGTGATCCGGGCGTACGTGGTGGTCCGCGAGGTCTTCGGGCTGCGCGAGCTCTGGGACGCCGTCGAGGCGCTGGACAACAAGGTCTCCCCGGAGCTGCAGACCAGCGTCTACCTGGACACCCGGCGGCTGCTCGACCGCGCGGTGCGCTGGCTGGTCACCAACCGGCGCTCGCCGATCGACGTGCCGGCCGAGATCGCCCGGTTGCGCGACGGCGTGGCCCGGCTCCTGCCGGACCTGGAGGACCGCTTCTACGGCAGCGAGCGGGAGTCACTGGCGGCGCACATCGACTCGATGACCGAGCGGGGCCTGCCGCGCGACCTGGCCGAGCAGGCGACCCGGCTGATGTACAGCTTCGGCCTGCTGGACGTGGTGGAGACGGCCACCTCCAGCGGGCGGGACGTGGGCGAGGTGGCCTCGGTCTACTTCGTCCTGTCCGACCTGTTCCGGGTGGACTCCCTGCTGTCGAAGATCTCCCTGCTGCCGCGGGAGGACCGCTGGCAGACGCTGGCCCGGATGGCGCTGCGCTACGACCTGTACGCCGCGCTGGCCGCGCTCACCGCGGAGGTTCTCGACTCGACCCCGGACAACCTGGCCTCGAACGAGCGGGTGCTCCAGTGGGAGCAGTCGAACGCCACCTCGATCCACCGTGCCCGCCGGGCAATGGGGGAGTTCGACGAGTCGCGGGCCGACCTGGCCGCCCTGTCGGTGCTGCTGCGCCAGATCCGCACCCTGGTGCGGACCTCCGCCGCCGCCTGACGAGTACGCCGACGCGCCTCCGGCGGGACTCACGTCCCACCGGAGGCGCGTCGCGTTCACGCGGTCATCGTGGCGAAGACGACGATGTTGTCGGGGTAGCTGCCGGTGGCCTGGTTGAACTCGCCGCCGCAGGTCACCACCCGCAGGGCGGGCTTGTCGTTCGGGCCGTACACCAGCTCAGTGGGGAAGGACACCTTCGGGTACGACCGGACCTCGTCGACGGCGAAGGTGGCCTTGACCCCGTCGGCGCGGGTGACCGTGATGGTGTCACCCTGCTGGAGAGCACCGAGTTCGAAGAAGACGGCGGGGCCGAGCTTCGCCGAGTCGACGTGCCCGACGATCACGGCGTTGCCGACCTCGCCGGGGCTGGGCCCCGGGGAGTACCAGCCGGCGCGCTGGGCCTGGTCCAGCGGGGGGACCTGGACGGTGCCGTCCGGGTTGGTGCCCAACGTCATGATCTCGGCGTCGACCCCGATGCGCGGGATCGAGATGGAGCCGGGGGCGGCTCGGGACAACGCGGCGGGGGGTACCTCCACCGCCTCGACCGGGCCTTCGCCGGCAACGACGTCCGGCTCGGCGGCGGGGGTCTGCGGGGCGGACTGGGCCTGCGGCTGCGGGGGGCGGGGCGGGGGTTCGGTCCGCAGCGACGCGCCGATCATGCCGGCGCCCACCATGGCCAGCAGGACGACGACGGCGGCGCCGGCGGCGCGCCACGGTCTCCCGTGACGGCCGCCGGCCCGTGTCGCCGTCTGGTCAGACGAGGCCATCGGCCCGACGCCGACGCATCAGCACGATGCCACCCAGGGCGGCCGCGCCGATCATGCCCGCCCCGCCCATGGCCATGCCGCGGTCGGTGCTGGTGCTGGTCATGCCACCGTCACCACCGTCGACGCCACCGCGTGGGAGGACCACCAGCTCACCCTCGCCGCAGGAGCCCTTGAGCTCGTACTTGCCCGGGCGGGCGTCCTTAAAGACCTTGGCCTCGCCGTAGTAGACGAAGTCCTTCTTGTGCTCCCAGCGGTCCTTGTCCTCGCCGTAGCCCGAGTGGTCGTCCCGGCCGTGGTCGTCCCGGCCGTTCTCGTCGTGGCCGTTCTTCCAGTCGCCCTTGTCGCCGTGCTCGTCGTACTTCTCGTCGTGGCCGTTGCGGTCCCGGCCCTCTTCCTGGCCGTACTCGTCGTGGCCCTTCTTGTCGTCGTCCTTCTTGCCGTGCTCGTCCTTCTTGCCGTGCTCGTCCTTCTTGCCGTCGTCCTTCTTGTCGTGCTCGCCGCGACCCTCCTCGTGGTTCTTGGCGTCGCGGTCCGGCCCGGCGTCGGCAGCGAAGCCGCCGCCCGCACCGTTGGCCGGGGGCTGGCCGCCCTCGTTCGACCACTGGCCCTTGCCGTCCTCGCCCTTGCCGTGGTCGTCCTTCTTGCCGTCGTCCTTCTTGCCGTCGTCCTTCTTGCCGTCGTCCTTCTTGCCGTCGTCCTTCTTGCCGTGCTCGTCGCCGCGGCCCTCTTCGCCCTTGCCGTGGTCGTCCTTCTTGCCGTCGTCCTTCTTGCCGTGGTCGTCCTTCTTGCCGTGCTCGTCGCGGCGCTCGTCGTCCTTGCCGTGCTCCCAGTCGCCCTTGTCCTTGTCCTTGTCCTTGTCCTTCCAGTCCCCGTGCTCGCCGCCGCGGTCCTCGCCCCGGTCGTCATGCCGGTCCTTATCCACCGGCTTCAGCTCCACCTTGCCGGTGACCTTGGACCAGACGAAGGCGTGCTCCTGCCGCTCCGGGCAGATCTCGAGGAGCTTGACCTCGTCGCCGGCCTTCACGACGTGCGGCTTGGCGATGACCTTGCCGTCGCGGTCCTCGCTGTCGTGGTTGTTGTCCGCGAACGCGATCCCCGGCGTGAACACCAGGAGGGACGCGCCGCCGAGGGCGGCACCCGCTACGACCTTCCCGAGCATCTTCTTTGCCATGACCTGCGTCACTCCATCCCTGTTGTCCTGAGCCCGACGACAGTCGAGCTATGACCGACGTTAGACCGTTTCACGACTTATGCGGGGAAAGATTCGCGTTTAAGAGTTTCCAGGCAGCGAGGGCGATAGAGGTGCTAGATGGCTTTTGTCCGCCTGGTGGCCCCGCTGTCGACCTCCCGGGCGCTCTGGGTAGCTCCGCGGCGGGAAAGGCGTACGTCCGGGTTGCCGATGCCGCCCGTGTGCGGGGATTTGCGGCAGGCATCGAGGCATTGCCATGGAAGCGCTCCCATGCAAGAATCGCTGCACGCGGTTCGGGGAGCCACACCGCGCAGGCAGACGCCGAGGGCAACCGGTCCGACCGGACGGCGTCGCCGCTGGACCGGTCCGCGTGACCGGTCGACGTCACCACCACCACGCCCGTCCGGGTCGGGCACCCCCCGAGATATCCCGTTGGCGCCGAGGACCGTCCCCGCAGGGACGTCCAGCCGGGCCATTCCGCCGGGCCGTACGCGGATCCGGTCTCGCCCAAGGAGTTCAGTGGCATGAATCTGTGGAAAAACCTGTCCGGCCGGCGCCGGGCGGTCGCGCTAGCCGGTGCGAGCGCCCTGGTCGCGGGCGGGATGGTGGCCATCCCGGTCACCGCGGCGCAGGCCGCGACCCAGTGCAGCGTCGACTACACCACTAACGACTGGCCGGGCGGGTTCACCGCCACCGTCGTCATCAAGAACCTCGGTGACCCGGTCAGCTCCTGGAACCTCGGCTTCACCTTCCCGAACAGCAGCCAGAAGGTGCAGCAGGGCTGGTCGGCGAAGTGGTCGCAGACGGGCCAGAACGTCACGGCCACGAATGAGTCCTACAACGGCTCGCTCGCCTCCGGCGCCAGCACCAGCATCGGGTTCAACGGCGCCTGGAGCGGCAGCAACCCCAAGCCGACCTCGTTCACCCTGAACGGGACGGTCTGCAACGGCGGCAACCCGACGCCGACACCGACGAACCCCACTCCCACGCCCACCGACCCGACCCCCACGCCCACCGACCCGACCCCGACACCGACCACGCCGGGGCAGAAGGTGGACAACCCGTACGTCGGGGCCAAGGGGTACGTGAACCCGGAGTGGAAGGCGAAGGCGGACGCCGAGCCCGGTGGCAGCCGGGTGTCGAACAACCCGACCGCCGTCTGGCTGGACCGGATCGCCGCCATCAACGGCACCACCGGCAGCAGCTCCAACGGCGCGATGGGCGTGCGCGACCACCTGGACAGGGCGCTGGCCCTGGGTGCCGGCTACATCCAGTTCGTCATCTACAACCTGCCCGGCCGGGACTGCGCGGCGCTCGCCTCCAACGGTGAGCTGGGTCCGGAGGAACTGCCCCGGTACAAGGCCGAGTACATCGACCCGATCGCGGCCATCCAGGGCGACCCGAAGTACGCCAGCCTGCGCATCGTCAACATCATCGAGATCGACTCGCTGCCGAACCTGGTGACCAACACCTCCGGCCAGCCGGGCGGCACCGCGATGTGCGACACGGTCAAGGCCAACGGCGCGTACGTCAACGGTGTCGGGTACGCCCTGGCCAAGCTGGGCGCCATCGGCAACGTCTACAACTACATCGACGCCGCCCACCACGGCTGGATCGGCTGGGACAGCAACCTCGGCCCGACCGCGACCCAGCTCCACCAGGCCGCCACCGCCTCCGGCAGCACGGTGAAGAACGTGCACGGCTTCATCGTCAACACCGCGAACTACTCGGCGCTGCGTGAGCCGTACATCAAGATCACCGACACGGTGAACGGGCAGACCGTCCGCCAGTCCAAGTGGATCGACTGGAACCAGTACGTCGACGAGCTGTCGTTCGCCCAGGCATTCCGCAGCAAGCTGGTCTCCGTCGGCTTCGACGCCAACATCGGCATGCTGATCGACACCTCCCGCAACGGCTGGGGCGGCACCGCCCGGCCCACCGGCCCGGGCGCGACGACCAGCGTGGACACCTACGTCAACGGTGGCCGCATCGACCGTCGCATCCACGCCGGCAACTGGTGCAACCAGGCCGGGGCGGGCCTCGGCGAGCGGCCCAAGGCCGCGCCGGAGCCGGGCATCGACGCGTACGTCTGGGTCAAGCCCCCGGGCGAGTCGGACGGCTCCAGCAGCCTGATCCCGAACAACGAGGGCAAGGGCTTCGATCGGATGTGCGACCCGACCTACACCGGCAACGCCCGCAACGGCAACAGCCTCAGCGGCGCCCTGCCGAACGCGCCGATCTCCGGCGCCTGGTTCTCCGCGCAGTTCCAGGAACTCATGAAGAACGCCTACCCGGCGCTCTGAGCACCGGGCGGACGGCCCACCCGCCGCGGCGGGAGTGAGGCACTGCCGCGGCGGGTTCCCCACGGGCCCCTGGTCCGACCGGTCGATCCGGTCGGGCCAGGGGCCCCCGCCGTACCCGCCGGTCCGGCGCGCGGGCCCGCTGCGGCGTGCCGGTCAGGGGACGGTCCGCTCGATCGCGGCCCGCCCGTGCTCGGCCAGGTCGCGGCGGGCCCGCTCGAGGTTCTCCGGCGTCATGTCCTGCCCACGGGCCATCACCAGGTCCTCCGGCTCCCAGGGCTGCTCGGCCCCGGTGCGGATGTTGTCCCCGCCGGCCCCCGTGCCGGTCCCGGTGGCGCCGGTGCCGGCCGCGTACGGGTCGCCGAGCAGGTCCTCGGTCGGCACGCCGCCGCCCGCGCCGCCACCGGGCTCGGTGAAGGACGGGTTGTCCCGGTCGGCGCCGCCCCCGGTGACCAACTGCGGCACGGTGGTCTCGTCGTCGACCGCGGCGGCCACCTCCGGGCTCTCCTCCAGCGGTCGGCGGTTCGGGTCACGATCCGTCATGGTGCTGACCTCCTGTCCCGGGCGCGTCCCTATCTCGCGTACCCCGCTGGGACCGGCCCATGCCGGCGGAGGTCACGCCTTCCGGTATGCACGCGAACGCCCCGGCCGCTGGTACGGCCGGGGCGCCCGGTTCGTGGTCAGCGTCCGAGGACCCGGTCCAGGAAGTCGCGGTACTGGCGCACGGCCACCCGCAGTTGCTCGGTGTCCGCCGTGCCGGCCGTCTGCCAGCCGCCGAGCTTCTCCTTCTGCGTGGCGAGCGCGTCCGAGAGGGCCTGGATCGCCTCCTCGACCAGCGACTGGGCCTCGCCGACCGCCGCACGGGGGTCGTCCACGAAGCGGAGCTGCACCTCCCGCCAGCGGTCCCGGAAGGCCTGCGCCGCGTCCGCCTCGAAGAGCGTCGCCGCGTGCGTCGGGACGTTCGCTCCGGACGGCCGGGCCGCCTCGGCCACCCCGGCCGCTCCGGCGGCGCCGGTCGCGCCGGCGCCGGCCGCGGCCGCCGCCGCGCCACCCTCCGGCGCCTCGGTGTCCGGGTCGACCATGGTCGGCTCGGCGCTGCCGTACCCGGCCGCGCCCTCCGCCGGCGCGTCGCCGTCCGGGCGTACCCCGCCGGGGGTGTGCTCGGCCTCCCACCGCTGGCGGTCGTGGATCCGGTCCGCGGCGGTCGGGTCGGCCCGCTCGTCGTCGAACGGCTCGGTCCGCCCGGGCGCGCCGTCACCCGGCGCCACGGTGTCCTCGCCTCGGGCGTCCCGCTCGTCCTCGGGACGGCCGCTGGCCAGCGCCGACGCGGCGACCGCGTCGCCCACGGAGGCCGCGCCGAAGGTGGTCGGCAGCGGGCCCGGCTCGTGGAACTCCGGCCGTCCGTCGCCGTCGGCGCCGTCGCGATCGAGGTCACGCACGTCGTACGGGCGGGTGTCGTCGGGGTCGTCGGCGCGCCGGTCGGCGGCGGCCACCCGCGGGTCGTCGAAGGTGCCCCGGTCGTCCAGCACGTCGTCGGGGATGTCGGCCCGGCCGTCCCGCTCGTCCCGGGGCGTCCGGGTTGCGGCGTCCGGCGGGGGGACCGGCACCGGGGCGGAGCGGACCGCCTCCGGGTGGTCGGTGCTGCCCTGCTGCTCTTCCTGGCGCATCGTCGGCTCCTCAGTGGCTGGTGACGTCGTGCGGGCTGTCCGGGCGGCGCTGCTCCGGCGGCCGGTGCCCGACCGGCTCCTCGCCGAGCAGGTCGGCGAAGAGGGCGCGGTAGTGCACGACGGCCTGGCGGAGTTCCTCGGTGCTGGCCTCACCGCGCTCGTTGCGTACCCGGATCTCGTGCGCGTCCCGGTAGTGGGTGAGGGTGCGGGCGTGGTCGACGGACAGATGGGCGATCTGGTCCGAGAAGTCCCCGGTGGGGTATCCCCGCTCGGCGATCAGCCGGCTGACCAGTTCGTCGGCGTCGCCGACGGTCTCGCCGGGGGAGTCGACGAAGCGGACCTGGAGCTCCTCCCAGGCGGCGGCGTACCGGGCCCGGGACTCGGGGTCCAGCGGGGTGAGTTCGAGCTCCGCGTGCCGGCGTTCCCGGTCGCGCAGCTCCCGTTCGGCGGCGCCGCGGCTGTCCTGCTCCGCGACGACCCGGTCGTACTCCGGGCCGAAGCGGCGCCTGAGCGCGCGCCGCCGGCCGGCCACGACGGCCGCGGCGACCAGCGCCACGACCACCAGCACGACGAGAACCACAACGATTACCTGCGTGGGCGACATGGCTCCTCCTTCGCCACCTGGTATTCCCTCCGCGCGCTGGTCGCCAATCCCGATCCCGCGCACTTTCCTGGCCGATTCCCCCACCCGAGCACGGCCAGGCCGACCGGGTGAGCCGTCGCAAAAACTTGATATGTTCCAGAAAAGGCCCCCGCGCGGGGTGACGCCGGTCCACTCCGACGCCGAACGCCAGCGGACGGGCCGGGCTGCGCATCACGGTCAGGCCTGATCCAGCGGCAACAACTCCCAGGCCGGCCGGCACTACCGCGCGACGGTCGACCGGGAGCGGGACGACCTGATCCTCAACCTGGTCGACAACCTGGCTCAGCGGATCGCCGAGGGCCTCGGCATCTCAATCAACGACTGACCGTTCCGCTCGGCACGCGACGCTCCGCCGATGCACCGGCGGGAAGTCCGTCGTCCGCGGGGCAAGTGTCCTCCGGGGACGGTCCACACCGGATTGGTAGTGACGGGCGAGACGGACGGTAGTGCTACGGCGCGGGATTACGTATCCTGCCCAAGGCGCCCGAGCCGGTGCCCGGCACCGCCGGGACGTTGCCCGGCCGGTGCCGGCGCCACCGCTGCCACCCCTTCGGGCGAGGACTCATGGACACCCGCGACTGGCCGATCCGCGCCAAGCTGACCGCCCTGGTCGTCACCCCGGTGGCCGCCCTGCTCGCGCTCTGGATCTTCGCCACCACGCTGACCTTCGGCCCGGCGCTGGATCTGCTCTCCGCGCGGACCCTCCTGTACGACCTGGGTCGCCCCGGCGAGGTGGTGGTCACCGAGCTGCAACGCGAACGCCGGCTTTCGGTGGTGCAGCTCGCCGGCCCGGCGGCCCTGCCGGCCCTGGCCGACCAGCGCCGCCGCACCGACGCGGCGATCGCCGAGCTGCGGGACCGGGTCGGCGGGGACAAGCTGCGCGACGCGGCCGGCGACCTGCTCGACGCCCGGCTCGACAAGCTGGTCGCCGCGCTCGACGCCCTGCCGGCCGGGCGGGGCTTCATCGACCGCAGGCAGGTGGACCGGGCCGGCGCCGTCGGGCTCTACAGCGGCATGATCTCCTCCGCCTTCCAGACCTTCTCGGCGATGGCCGCCCTACCCGACCCGGAGCTCAACCGGGAGGCGCTGGCGCTCACCGCGCTCGGCCGCTCCCGCGACCTGCTCGGCCAGGCCGACGCGCTGGTGGCCGGCGCGCTCGCCGGTGGGCGGTTCTCCGACGGCGAGCACCTGCTCCTGACCCAGACCATCGGCAACGAGCGGTTCCTGGTCGACACGGCCGTGGCCGACCTGCCGCCGGAGGCCCGCAGCGCCTACCAGCGGCTGACCGAGGACCCGGCCTTCGTCCAGCTGCGCACCCTCGAGGAGGGGCTGCTGCGGGCGGACCCGGCCGCCCCTCCGCCGGTCGACGCCCGCAGCTGGCAGACCAGCCACGACGCCGTCCAGCAGGCGCTGCGCGACTTCGAGCTGAGCCAGGCCGACGGGCTGGCCGAGCGGACCGTGCCGGTGGCCGTCGGCATCCTGGTCCGGCTCGCCGTCGCCGGGCTCCTCGGCCTGGCCGCGATCGTGGTGTCGCTGCTGGTCGCGGTCCGGGTCGGGCGGACGCTGGCCCGCCGGCTGACCGGCGTGCGCAGCGCCGCGCTGGAGATGGCCGAGCAGCGGCTGCCCGACGTGGTGGCCCGGCTGCGCCGGGGCGAGCAGGTGGACGTGGCCCGGGAGGCGCCGCCGCTGGAATACGGTGCCGACGAGATCGGGGACGTCGGGCGCGCCTTCAACGAGGTCCGGCGGACCGCCGTCCGGGCGGCGGTCGACGAGGTCACCCTGCGCCGCGGCCTCAACGAGGTGTTCCTGAATCTCGCCCGGCGCAGCCAGGGCCTGGTGCACCGCCAGTTGGCGGTGCTCGATCGGATGGAACGGCGTACCGAGGACCCGGACGAGCTGGCCGAGCTGTTCCGGGTCGACCACCTGGCCACCCGGCTGCGCCGGCACGCCGAAGACCTGGTCATCCTGGCCGGCGCGGCCCCCGGGCGGGGCTGGCGACAGCCGGTGGCCGTGCTGGACGTGGTGCGCGGCGCGGTCTCCGAGGTCGAGGCGTACGACCGGGTGGACATCGGGGCAGTGCAGCCGGCCGGGGTGGTCGGCCGGGCCGTCGCGGACGTCATCCACCTGCTCGCCGAGCTGATCGAGAACGCCACCGCCTACTCCCCGCCGGGGACCCGGGTCGAGGTCTCCGGCCAGCAGGTGCCCCGGGGCTACGTCGTGGAGATCACCGACCACGGCCTGGGCATGACCCCGCAGGCGGTGGAGAACGCCAACCGCCGGCTCGCCCGGCCGCCCGAGTTCGACCCGGCCGACAGTGCCCGGCTGGGCCTGTTCGTGGTGTCCCGGCTCGCCGCCCGGCACGGCGTCCGGGTCACCCTGCGCTCCGAGCCTCCCGGCGGGGTGACCGCCGTGGTCCTCGTCCCGTCCGACCTGGTCACCGAGGAGCCGCCGGCCGCGCCGGTGAACACCGGGCGGCCGGCCTCGGTGGTCACCCGGCTGGCCACCCTGCCCCGGACCCGCGCCGGCCGCGCCGGGCGGGACCGGGCCGAGCAGACCGTGCTGCCGTTCGCCCCGGCCCGCATCTCCTCGGTGGAGGCCGCCCCCGACGGCGACGGCCTGCCCCGCCGGGTCCGCCGGCGCGGGCCGGTCGCCCGCCCGCGCCCGCAGGTCGCCGAGGCCCCGGCCGCCCGCGCCCCGGAGGAGGTACGCCGGCAGATGTCCGCGCTCCAGGCCGGCACCGCCCGGGGCCGGCGCGACGGCGCGATCCGCGCCGTGCCGCCGGGGCGACCCGACGGCGCCGTACCCGCCCCGACCGGCGGCCGTACCGAGGGGCGGGGCGGGGATCCCGCGCCGTCCCCGCCGCCGGGTGCGACGGCGGCGACCCCCGATTCCCCGACCGCGACTGAGAGGGACGCCTAGTGGTGGACACGACGAGGCAGAACGTCGACCTCGGCTGGTTGCTCGACGAGCTGGTCGACCGGGTACCGGCCGCCCGGGAGGCCGTGGTGCTCTCCGCCGACGGGCTGATGCTCGGCGCCTCCGCCGAGCTGGACCGCGCCGACGCCGAGCACCTCTGCGCCCTGGCCTCCGGCTTCTCCAGCCTGGCCAAGGGCGCCAGCCGGCACCTCGCCGGCGGCGGGGTGCGGCAGACCGTGGTGGAGATGGAGTCCGCGTACCTGTTCGTGACGGCCGCCGGGCGGGGCGCCTGCCTGGCGGTGGTCTGCGCGGCCGACGCGGACATCGGCCTGGTGGCGTACGAGATGGCGATGCTGGTCATCCGGGTCGGCGAGAACCTGACCGCGCCCGCCCGCGCGACGGTGGGGGCCGTCGATGCGGGCTGAGCCGCCGGGCGCCCAGCACGAGTGGCTGGACGCGGCGGCCGGCCCGGTGGTTCGTCCGTACACCCTCACCGGCGGCCGGGTGCGCCCGGCCGTCGACGGCTTCGACCTGGTCGCGTTCGTGCTGGCCGGCGCGGGCCAGGACCCGGCCGGCCAGCCGGGCCTCCAGCCGGAGCACCGGCGCCTGGTCGAGCTGGCCCGGCGTCCCGTCGCGGTGGCGGACCTCGCCGCTGACCTGGACCTCGCGGTGGGCGTGGTCCGGGTCCTCCTCGGTGACCTGCTCGCCCGGGGCCTGGTCTCGGTGCACGAGCCCCCGGCCGCCGGCCTTCCCGACAACGACATCCTCAAGGCGGTGGTCAGTGGACTACGTGCGCTCTGACCGGGACTCCTCCGGGCCCCGGTTGCCGCTGGCTCTCAAGATCCTGATCGCCGGGGGGTTCGGCGCGGGCAAGACGACGTTGGTCAGCGCGCTGAGCGAGGTCCGCCCGTTGCAGACCGAGGAGGTGCTGACCGGGGCCGGCATCGGCACCGACGACCTCTCCGGGGTGGAGGCGAAGTCGACCACCACCGTGGCGATGGACTTCGGCCGGATCACGATCAACGAGGACCTCCAGGTCTACCTCTTCGGCACGCCCGGGCAGGACCGCTTCTGGTTCCTCTGGGACGAGTTGGCCTTTGGCGCGCTCGGCGCGGTGGTGCTGGCCGACACCCGGCGACTGGCCGACTGCTTCCCGTCGATCGACTACTTCGAGCAGCGGGGCATCCCGTTCGTGGTCGGGGTGAACTGCTTCGACGGGTCCCGCCGGTTCGGCATCGAGGCGGTACGCCAGGCGCTGGACATCGACCCGGACGTGCCGGTGGTGCTCTGCGACGCCCGGGACCGGCAGTCCGCCAAGCTGGTGCTGATCTCGCTGGTCGAGCACGTCGCCCGGCAGCGGGGTGAACCGGTCCCGGTCTCCTGACCGGCGGGCGGGGGGACGGCTTCATCGCTTCCCGCCGGGATCCCGGATCGGGGGGACTGACCCC
>NZ_JAGPYL010000112.1:0-20928 GCF_018070095.1 Micromonospora sp. U56 | reverse complement strand
ATCCCGGCGAGCCTCGACCGCCAACCGGGTCGCACGCTCACGCAGCTCATCGTTGTACTTCTTCGGTGCGGGCATCGGTGGTGTTCCTCCCAGGTTTCGATGTCTCCATCAAACCCGGTGCGGGACATGGTGGCTCGACGGAATGATCGAGATCTGTCCCTGCATTCGGCTTGAACACACGCTTCTCGGCATGTCCGGACACTCCTAGGGCTGCTGCTGGGTGGTCACGCTCCGCAGCGCGCGGATCGCGGCAGTTGAGTGCGTTGCTGAGGTCGCAATCCGCTCGATCGTCTCGGCAGGTCCTGCAACGATGCCCGAGTGACTTCCTTCATCTCCCATACCAGCGTCGACTGTGCCGATGCGTATACCTTGTGCCGCTGGTGGCAGGCCGTCCTCGACTACGTCGAGGACCCCAATGATCCGAACGAGCCAGGACACGAGGAGTGCATGATCTTCTCTCGGGACCGGACGCATCGTCTGCTCTTCATCGAGGTGCCAGAGTCAAAGCAGGTCAAGAACAGAATCCACTTCGATCTGCGTCCAGTCGAAGGCTCACGCGATGCCGAACTAGCCCGACTGATCGAGCTGGGTGCGACCACCGTCGACGACCGACGCAACGCAGACGGAACCGGATGGGCGGTGCTCGCGGATCCCGAGGGTAACGAGTTCTGCATTCTCCGGAGTAACGCCGAGGTTGCTGTTGGGCCAACATGACACCGCCCCACGCCGTCGTACCGTGCTGTCACTCCCGGCGCGGCCCAGGTCCTGGGTTGACCGCGTTTGCAAAATCACTCCTGCCTCGATTGGGGCGGCTTTGATGGTTTGGCCTGCGTCATAATGATCCAGCGCACCCACAACAGCGGGCTGGCGCCCGCAGGGGGAAATGCCTGACCATGTACGTACCCGCCCACTTCTCCGCCGACGAGTCCGCCGTCCGTGACCTGCTGACCCACCACGGCGCCGCCGACCTCGTCACCGCGACCGCCGACGGCCTGGTCGCGACCATGGTGCCGATGCTCTACGACCCGGACGCCGGCCCGCACGGCGCGCTGTTCGCCCACCTGGCCCGCAACAACGACCAGTGGCGCCAGCCGGTGCTCGGCGAGGCCCTGGCCATTCTGCGCGGACCCGACGCGTACGTGTCGCCGGGCTGGTACGCCACGAAGGCCGAGCACGGCCGGGTCGTGCCAACCTGGAATTACGTCGTCGTGCACGCGTACGGCGAGTTGGTGGTACACGACGACCCGGCCTGGGTCGGCGCACTGGTACGGCGGCTGACCGACAAGCACGAGGCCGGTCGCCCGGATCCGTGGTCGGTCGACAACGCGCCCGAGGGCTTCGTCGCCGGCCAACTGCGCGCGATCGTCGGCGTCGAGCTGCGCATCAGCCGCCTGGAGGCGAAGTGGAAGCTCAGCCAGAACCGCTCCGCAGCCGATGTGGACGGTGTCATCACCGGTCTGCGCGCGACGGGTCAGGACGCCACCGCTGGCGCGATGGACCGCGCCCGCCCCACCCGCTGACCCCGGGGCCACTCGCCGCACAGGCCTGCCAGGCGAGCGGCCCCGCCACGCCTAATAACCATGACCTTGTGGAACATGATGAGAGCTGCCCGCACTCACATCGGCATGTCCGGACACCGATCACCGCAGCCCCTCGTGACGCTGCCGGGCGCGCGCATCGCAGCTATGACAGGACGCCACCCGCGCAAACTCCGATATTCAGGAGATCTTGGACCCCCTACCATCTCCTTCGTGGCTGACTTGGCGCAGTGCTTGAGCAGGAGTTGCACAACCGGCTGGCTCGATTGGGTCCACGGCGAACTGTGGCTTTCGCCGGTCGGTTTGATCAGGCGCCGGCTGAGCTGGAGCGAGTCGAAGTCGCACGGCCTCGGGCCGACGGTTGGCACACCGTTGCCTGAATCCGCCTTGGGCTCGTTCGATCTCGCTACGCTGCTGGCCGAGCATCCCACCAACAAGGTCATTTACTTCGACGCGGTGGTCACTGCGCGGCTGGTCAAGGGCAGAACAAGCGATGCGCTCCGACTCGCCATGAGCGACGGGGACCGACACAAGCTGCTTTGGCTTCGCCGGGACCCGGCATACGAGATCTTGTCGAACTCGCTGCCCGCTGCACTCGGTGACCGGCTACTGCGATGAGGCACTGACCTGCAGAAGCGCGATGGTGGCGGAGCCATTCGGCGCGCGTTGTGCGGCAGAAGCGTGCATGGTCTGACCATGGCAGTCTTTCGCCTTTCCGTCAGCTGATCTCGATGAACTATGCTTCGGGTAGCGTCGCGTGCCGGTGGCAGACGGTGTCAGGCATGGAGGCGCCCGACCGAGGGAGACCGACGATGTTGACGTCGCATCCTTCGTCTTCGCGTGACTGAGCGCGAGACGACCAGGCTCATCGCCTGGAGCCGTGAGCTTCGCCAGGTGCACGCGCGCCTGCGCGAGGCGCTCGACCTCACCCGCAGTGCCGTTGCCGAAGGCGGGTCCGGCGAGGCGGCCACCCGTGACCTGCTGCTGTACTGCCACGGGTTCTGCGCTGCCCTTGACGGGCACCATCGGGGCGAGGACCACACCCTGTTCCCGGCGATCAAGGCGGTCCACCCGGAGCTGGAGCCCGTGCTCCGCTACCTCACCCAGGACCACTCGATGATCGCGCACCTGCTCGCAGGCCTGCAGGCCGCGGTCGATCGGGCCGCACCGGTCGCCGAGTTGGATCGTCACCTCGAGGGCGTCGCAGCCATTATGGAGAGCCATTTCCGGTACGAGGAGCGTCAGCTGCTCACTGTGCTCGAGACGCTCTCGCTGGATGCGCCACCCGAGGAGGTCCTGGGACCGCTGTAAGCAACCCGAGCCCGCGAACCGGCGGGCCCGGCCGCTCCATCCTCAGCTGCCGAACTCGGTCCACGTCCCCCGATTGCCGGGACGAGGACAGCACGATGGTGTCCGGACAGGGTTCACCGCATCGACAGCGCGCTCTTTGACATGTTGGGACCGTTTACGTCTGGCAGGGTCCGCTACGACACGTGACCTGTCCGCCGAATCGCGCGCACGGTCGGCGGCATGTCCACGCGCTGACGACGCCGACATGCCGCAACTGCATAGCGCGGATCGCGGCTAGATGCGGATGCCTGTCGGCAGTTCGCGCTGGACGTGGCCGTTGTGTTGCTCGTGCTCGGCGCCGGTCCGCGCAACGTCGACAGCGACCTCATCGAGGGTGTGGTACGCAAACGGGCCGGCACAGTCCTGGACGTCGACATCGAGGCTGAGCCAAGAGGTGGCCGTCTCTCGCGACCGAATCATGGCCGCGGCGGGCAGCTGCGGCGGGCCGGGCTGGGCCCTTCCGCTCGGGCCGCTCCAAATCGGAAACTCCGGTATAACGGGCGTGCAGTTCCGCTGGCCGACATCGCCCTTTCGGAGTGCCCCATGACGACGCAGTTGCGTGCCCGCCTCAGCGAGATACTCCAAGCTGGTCAGGTCAGCGGTCTGCACGCCGTCGCGGCAGTTCGCGGTGGCCAAACATTGCTGGAGTACTACGGAACGGGCGAGGACTTCGCCTGGGGCGACTCGCTGGGCGTCGTTGAGTTCGGGCCCGAGACGCTGCACGACATCCGGTCAGTCACCAAGAGCGTGACCGCGCTGTTGTACGGCATCGCCCACGGCGAAGGGCTGGTCCCGCCGCCGGCGGAGCCGCTCCTGCGGGGGTTCCCGCAGTACCCCGACCTGGCGGTCGACCCCCAGCGTGCCCTGCTCACCGTCGAGCACGCGCTGACGATGTCGTTGGGCGTGGAATGGCGCGAAGATCTCCCGTACAACAGCCCGGCCAACGCCGAGATCGCGATGGAGTTGGCGCCGGATCGGTACCGGTACATTCTGGAGCGGCCGATCATCGAGCCGCCCGGCGCCCGTTGGACCTACTGCGGCGGTGCCACGGCCCTGCTCGGCCGACTGATCGCCGATGGCACCGGGCAGTCGCTGCCGCAGTACGGGCAGGCCGTCCTGTTCGAGCCGCTGGGAATCGACAATTTCGGATGGATGACCGGCGCGGACGGAGTGGCCTCCGCCGCGTCCGGGCTGCGACTCGCGCCCCGCGACCTGGCCAGGCTCGGCGAGCTGATGCTGGCCGAGGGAGCCTGGGACGGTCAGCAAATCGTCCCCGAGGACTGGATCCGTACGATGCTTCAGCCACGCCTGCAGACCAGCTGGGGCGCGCAGTATGGCTACCAGTGGTACATCGAATCCATTGAGGGCCGTCGGCTGGTAGCCGGCATGGGCAACGGCGGGCAGCGCCTGTTCGTCCTGCCCGACCTGGACCTCACCGTGGCCATTACCGCCGGCAACTACGACGACCCCGACCAGTGGCGGACCCCGCTCGGGGTGCTGGAGCGGATCATCCTCCCCGCAATGGCCTGACGGCGCCGGGTCCTTCAGTCGGCCGTGTCGGCATGGCAGCATCTGGGCCAGACGCGACCTGACACATGTGGTGGGGACAGTTGCTCCATTCGCCGGAGGTGCATCCGTGTCACGGCACCCGACCCGACATCCGGTCATCGGCTACTTGTTTCATTGACCTACGGCCGCGGCCCGGCCAGGCTTCGGTCGAGGCGCCCGGGCTGTCGCTCTCTCATCGGCTGCCCACGTTGGTCGTGTGGCTCTCATTCGTCAGGCGGCGCGCGCCAGCGGCGTCGGCTGCGCCGGGGTAGGCCGGAACCAGCCGGCGAACCGGGCGGCGGGTGCGGCGACTCGGGCCCGGCCCCGGGCGGGCAGGGTGGGTCGGGTCGAGGCCTGGCGGGCGCGGTGGGCGTCGCGGGCCGGCGGGCAGGGGTATGCCTGGCCGGTGCAGCGCAGGTTGGCGCAGCGGCCGGGTGCGTCGGGCTGGGGTTGGTGGGCGGCGGCGACATCGGTGGCGAGCAGCCACAGCAGGACGTCGGTGACGGTGCGCGGTATGGCGCGACGGTGCGGCTCGCTCATCGCGTGTTCCCCCTTCTCGGGTCGGGCCAGCTTTGGGTGGCCGCCACCCCGGCCAGCGGGTGTGGGGATGCCGCTGTCGGGTCCGCCAGGGGTGGCGACCGGGTGCAGTGACGCTCGACTTTCCGCACCGATCAAGTCGTCGCCTCGCCTCATCGGGAAGCCCAGCAGGTCGCCGCGGGGCTATCGGCGACGGCGAGTACCGGCACGCCACCAGCGGCGCTGGCAGGCGGCGGCCACGGCGTCGTCGGCGACGTTGGGGCCGACGTACGTGAGGACGAGATGTGTAGTCACGCAGACGCGTTTTCAGGGTTGTGGCCGGTGGTGGGCGTTGTGGAACGGCGGTCACGCCAGGTCGGCTGGTTCCGGGGCGGCGATGTCGAGGTCACCGGGACGGGCGTCGTCGCGTTCGTTGCCGTCCCACTCGAGGCGCGCCTCGAGGTCCGCGCCGGTGCAGGCGGTTTCGACGGCGGTTTCGGCGATGTCGAAGGCGTCCTCGCGGCTGGTCGCGGTGACCTCGACGAGGACGGGCAGTGTGAGGCGTACCTGCCAGCGGCGGGGCAGTCCCGGCAGGCCGACCGCGTGCAGGATGCGGTCGGCGGCGTCGACGTCGATGTCGTGCGTGGCGGCGGCCTCGCGCAGCGCCTGCCACACCTCACGGCGCCAGCGCGCCAACTCCTCGGTGTCGCCGGTAGGTGCGACATGCGGTAGCGGCGCGGTGGGGTGCTCGCCCAGATAGGTCTGGATCTGGGCGGTGGTGTGGGTGAGCCATCCCAGCGGGGCGGGTTGGTTCGGGTGGAACGCGGCCCAGGCGCCACGCAGGACGGATTCCAGTGTCGGTGGTTGCGGCGTGGCCGCGTCGGGCGTGCTCATCAGGTCTCCTTGCTCGTCGGCGCGCACGTCCACCCGCCAGCTCGGGCCGGCAGGCAGACACGCGGTCGTTCATCAGGGCTGGTGGCGTCGGGTGCGGGCGATGCGCACCTCGTACGTGTCGCCGGTGACGGTCAGGTGCAGCCACCGGTAGCCGCGCGTGTGGGCGGCGCGCAGGACGCCGATCAGCGGGCGGGGTTGGTCGGTGAGGTGCAGATGTTCGGCGAAGTCGTCCCCGCCGAGGTCGGCGTCGTGGCAGTGGCCGTCCGTGTCGGGGTTCCAGCCGTCGGCGTAGACGACAAGGCTCGAGTCGGGACGGCCCGGGTCGTCGAGGCGGGGCAGACCGCTGGACATCAGGTAGACGCCCTGGTCGTGAACCCACACCAGGGCGCCGGGGCAGACGATCCCGTCTTCGTTCTCCGTGAAGGACGGGGCGTGCGCAGCGCAGGAGACCGCGTGCTCGGCCAAGCGCAGCGTGGCTGTCAGGTCGAAGTAGAGGTGCAGTGCCATCAGAGTGCTCGCTTCTGTTCAGTCCGGTGAGGGAGGCTGTCGTCGAGTCGTATCGGGCGCGGCTGTGGCCGTTGCGGTGGCTGGTTGCGGTGGCTGGTGGCGGTGGCGCTCAGTTGCCGTGAGCCAGACCGCCCGCAGGTGGCGCCGGGTCAGGGCGACGCCACCTGCCGCCGGGTGGGAGCGGGAGTCATGCGGTGTGGTTGCCGGTGGCGGGCCAGCCGTCGAGGACGGTGGGCGGGATGCCGTCGCGCAGGGCGCGGTCGATGAGCTGCGCGAGGCTGTAGTGCGCGTCGGCGTCCAGAGCCCGGTCGAGGGCGACGGAGGCCAGGGCGCCGAGGCCTTGGCGCCATGCGGTAAAGGCGAGCAGGGTCGCGGGGGCGGCGGCGAAGGCGGGCTCGGCGCGGCGGGTCAGGTCGGTCCACAGGGCGAGGTGCCACGGGGCGGTGTCGGTGGCCTGCCAGGCGACGTCGCGCACGGCGTCGTCGGCTAGGAGGACTGACAGCCAGGCCGCTTCCTCATCGGTGAGCACCCGGTCGTCGGCGTAGCGGGCGAACGTCTCGCGCACCGCCTTGCGTCCAGCGCGGATGACCGCCGCCCGCCCGCCCGCGCTCAGGGCGGTGAAGTGTCGCTCCTGCGCGCGCCGGGTGGCCGCGGTCATGGCGGTACGGGCGGCGCCGGCGATGGGGGCGACGCTGGCTACGAGCGCGGCCCGGTCCGGTAGGGCCGCCTGCCCGGCGACGACGGCGTGCACGGCGACGGCGCTGTGGACCGGGTCGAAGGCCACCCCTTCAACGGGGCAGCAGCGCGGGTCGTGGCACTGGTAGGAGTAGTAGCGGCTGTCGGTGACTCGCAGCGCGTCGAGGATGGTGACACCGGCGGTGTGCAGCCGTGGGGTCAGGGCGTCAACGACCGGGGTCACGTCAGCGGCGTGCCCATAGCCGACCACGATCGCGGTTGTCGCGGCGACGTTGCGCAGCATGGCCAGCTGCTGCCGGCTGATCCCGTCGAGCCAGGTGGGTAGGTCGGCGCGGCGGGGCAGGTCGGTGCGGCCCGCAACCGTGACCTTTCTGCCGGTGAGGCCGATGACGACGAGGCTGTCGGTGGGGTGGAAGCCGAGCAGGTAGGGCACGGCGGCGAGCAGGTCGGCCAGTGAGGCGATCGGTAGGCGGTCGTGGGTATTACTCACGATGTCTCCTTGTCTTGGGTGACCCGGGCACGGCCGTGTGGCCGTGCCCGGGGTGCGCGGTCGCGCGGGTGGCCGGGCAAGCGGCCGGTGGTGGTGTGCGGGTGGGGGCGCAACCGGTGCCGGTTACGGCGGCATCGGGTAGCTGCGGCGGGGTGTCAGATGCTCGGCGGATGCCGTCAGGGGGAGCCGGCGGTGGTCAGGCCTGTTCGAGGGCGGTTACGGCGGCGTCGGCGATGTGGCCGATGGCCTGCACCGGGTCGGTGACCAGAACGGTGGTGGTGTCGGTGAAGGTGTGCCCGTCCAGGTCGGCGGGGCGCAGCCACATCACCGCGCATCCGGCGCGGTGCAGGGTGCTGATGAGCCGTTGTATTGCCGGGATGTCGTCGAGGTCGCCGTCGGAGACGACCGCGAGCATCCGCAGCCGGCCCGGCTGACGCAGCTGCAGCAGTTCGTCGGCGAGCTTCACCGCGTCGAGAAAGGTGCTGCTGCCGCCGAAGGTGTTCATCTCCTGCACGTGGGTGGGGCGTTGCCGGGGGCCGATGAGCAGGGTGACGTCGCTGCCGAACGCGATCGCGGTGGTGGTCGCGTCGCTGGCGCGGGCGGCGTGGGCGAGGATCCAGCCGGCTGATGACATCGGTGCCGCGTACGGGTGCATGGAGAAGGACACGTCGACGATGACGGCCAGGTGCAGGGTCGGCTTCGGCGGTGGCAGGTGCGTGCGGCGCTGCCAGGGTGTGGCGGTGGGGATGGTGCCAGCGGCGATCTGCGCCTGGGCGGTGATCGCGTGGCGGGTCCGCAGCCGGCCGGGCGGGATGAGGCTGGGCCGGCTGTCGGGCTCGGGTTGGTGGGTACGGGCGTGGCGCAGCCGGGCGGCGAGGGTGCGGGCGGCGGCGCGTTCGGCGTCGGTGGGGTCGCGGCGCGTCCACGTGGCGGGCGCGCAGAACCGGCCGCTGATCCGCTGAGCCCGGTACTCGGCGGGGGTGAGGCCTGCGGCGTGGGCGAGGTAGTCGGTCAGCGCCTGGGCGAGCCGGCCGGCGAACGCCCCCGGATCCGGTTGCGGCGGCTGTGGTTGCTGCCGGGGGTCGATGCCGAGGATGCGGCACCACCGCCACGCCAGGTCGAGCATGCCGTCTGCGTCAGTGTCGTCGATGCTGTGGGCCTGGCGCCACACGTCGCGTAGCTGCTTGAGGGGTGTGCGGCCGAGGATCGCGGTGATGGCCGCGCGGACACCGCGGGTGTCCTTGGCGGTGATGATGCGGGCGTCGACCCGGGCGAGGAGCAGCCCGGCGAGGTGCGCGGCGTGCCACGGGTCGTCGACGGGCGCGTCGTCGGGGCTGATCAGGGTGGTGACGGTGTGGCGCAGCCACCGCCGGTCGCCGCGGCGTCTCGTGCGCTGCCGGTGCTCGATGCGGGATTCTTCGAGGAGTTCGGCGACGGCGGCGACGACGGGTGGGGTGCCGGGCGGGGTGCGCCATCGGCTGTGGGCGGCGTGGGCGGCTTCGTGGACGAGCAGCCCGTAGGCGGTGGGAACGAGGCGTTTGTGCCCGGCGCGGCGCGGGTCGGCGACGTCCGGGGTGCCGATGTGGGTGGCGTCGACTTCGATGCGGCGCTGGTCGGGGTAGAAGCAGGCGGGGGCGCCGCCGCCCGCGCCGGGGGCGACGGCGACGGTCAGGTCGGTGCGGCCGGTCAGGACCGGGATGTGCCGAGTCCAGGCGTGGCTCCAGTCGTTCCAGTCCGGGTCGCCGGCGGCGGGCGTGACGCTGCCGGGCTGCAGGTGGGTGCGGGGATGGGGCATGAATGCCTCCTTTCAGCGTTGCTTGCCGAGGGTCAACGCGGTGATCTCGGTGCCGAAGTGCTGCTGCAGGGCGGCGGTGACCGTCTCGCGGTCGTGCTCGGGGGCGCGGCCAGCGAGGTTCGCCACCGCTGCGGGCAGGCCGAGGGTCTTGCGGACGCGGGTGAAGCCGAGCAGCTCGCGTAGCTGCGGCGCCCAGCTGACGCGTCCGGCGGCCAGGTCGGCGTTCAGCGCCATGGCGGCTTGCACGGCCGGGGCGGGGACGCCGAGGTGGCGGGCGAGGTCCCAGTCGGTCGTGACCTCGATGTGCACGTCGAAGCGGGACGCGAGCGCCTCGGTGAGGATGGCGCCGTGTACGCCGGGGTTGTGGCCGGCGATGACGTAGAACCCGTCGCTTGCTTCGACGCGTTCGTTGCGGTAGCCGGGGATGGTGATGACCCGACGGCCGTCCATCGCGGGGTAGAGCACGGCGAGGACCTTCGGTGGGATGAGGGTGGCGTCGTCGACCAGCAGGGCTCGGCCTTCGCGCATCGCGGTGACGAGGGGGCCGTAGACGAACTCGTAGCCGCCGTCCGGGAGGGGGATGAAGTTGCCGAGGAAGTCCTCCACGACCGTGTCGCCGGTGCCGGCGACGGTGAGCAGGTCCGGGAAGGCGGCCTCGACGAGGGCGGTCTTGCCGGTGCCCGGCGGGCCGTAGAGCAGCACGGGGATGCGCTTGTCGCGCAGGCGGCGCAGCACGTCCACGTCGGTGGCGCCAGCGAGTTTGCGCGGGAAGTACAGGTCGCCGTTGGGGCGGGCGACGGGTTGCCGCCGTCCCGACCGGCCGCCCCCACTGGCGGTGCGCGGGGTGGGCGGCGGCATATTTCCGGCGGCGTCGATGCCGGCCTTCGTGATCTGGAACCGGTGCGGGCCGGTGCAGTGGCTGGCGTACCCGGCGGCGGCCATCTTCTTCAACGCCTCGAACACCGCGCCGGTGGAGCGGGCGGAGATGGCGGTGGTGATCTGGCCGACCTTCAGCCACTGGTCCGGTTGGCTGGCGAGGTAGGCGGCCACCTGCCGGTAGAGGTAGCCGGGCCGGCGCCCGTCACCGGATTCGGCAGCGGCGTCGGTGCTGGTGGGCGGGGTCGCAGGGTCCATGCGGGGCCTCCTGTCATCGGGGTCGGGCCCGCGCACCCGTCTCCGGGCGCGCGGTTGGTGCGGTGTCCGCGCGGCGGAGACGGGCAGTGGCGGGCCGATCCTTGGCAGGGACGGCCAGCAACCTGCGTGAGGTGCCATGAGGCGGCCCGAAGGGCCGCGGGTTGCGGTGTCGCCGCCACGGGGCGGGTGGGCGACGACAAGGAACGCACCCGGCCGCGGATCGATCAAGTCGATCCGGCACGGGACATCGACAGCAGGTCAGTTGCGGCGCAGAGTGACCTCGTCGCGGGGCCGGCGGGAGATCTGGACAGTCAGGCCGAACATGCTGTCGTCGGACAGTTCCAGCCACACACCCCGGTCAAGGGTCATCACCCCGGCGTCGCGGTAGACGCGGGCCGAGGTGATGGTCACCGGGGTGCCGTCGTCGTGGGTGAGCTGCGGCAGCTCGGCGTCGTCGCACAGCTGGTCCAGGTCCTCGCGGGTGAGCAGGTGCCGCACCAGGGCCTGCAGGATGTCCTCGTGCGCGTATTCGCCGCACTCGTCGTCGCCGTTGTCGAGCATGCTCGTGGGTCCTTTCATGGGTCAGGCAGGTCGTTGCGGGACTGGGGTGAGGGCGCGGGTGTCGGCTGGCCGGGCGGGTCGGGGATGTCGCCGGCGATCCGGTCGCAGTCGTAGGGGTGCACGACGATCCAGGTCCACGCGCGGCCCATGACCATGTACCGGCCGTTGACGTCTGGGGCGAGGCGCTCGACCGCTTCCGGGTCGCCGTGCACGAGGCTTTCGTCGACGGCGATGACGTCACCGTCGAACCGCATCCGGGCCATCGACTCGTCCAGCAGGCGGTCCTGTCGTTCCCCGGTGATGCCCTGGGCGGCCAGGTGCGCCCGGTAGCGGTCCCGGGCCTCCTGCTGCTCGGCGACGATCGCCTGCGCCACCTCCCGGGTGCAGGTGAACACCGCCCACCCGTTCCAGGTGTCGACCAGCGTCCCGACGAACCCCACCGGGATGCGCATCTCACCGTCGGCGTTCGGGGTCCACGCCCAGTCCCCGGCGAACACCCCGGGCCCGCCCCGCCGCACCGCGTCCGGGCGCAGGTGGCTCACGTCGCGGTCGTCACCGGTGGGACTCAGGGTGATGCGGCACTGTCGGGCCACCTCGTCGCTGGCGGCATGGTCGAACCCGTCGCACCACGCCCACCGGGTCTCGTCCATCCGGTGGGCGGTCAACTCCCGCCAGGCCGGCGCGCCCGGCGCGGCGGCCTCGGCGTAGTGCGCCTGATCGTCGGCGAGGCAGTACCGGTCGGCGTGCGGTAGTGCGTCGAGCACCGCCGGGTCCCCGTCGTCGACGCCGGCGAGAACCCGCCGGGCGGTGCTTCTGACGTCACCTCGGGCGCGGCCTCCCAGGACGTCTTGCGCCCACCACCGCGCCGCGGATCGGCCGGCGGCGGCACCGGCGGCGCGCAGCGCGTCCAGGACCCGCAGCCAGGCGGCATCCGGTGCGGCCTGCCCGATGCGGCGGACCCGGTCGTCGGCGTCCAGGCACATTGACAGCCGCGAGCCGCTGTCCCAGTCCACCTCCAGGATCCGCTGATCCGGCAGATACCGACGGACGGTGCCCTGGTCACCGGGACGCAGAAGGGTGTACGGGTCGGTGGTGTGTTCGAGCGCGACGCGCTCGCCCGGCTGGTACGTCAATGACGCCGACCCGTCCACCGCTGGCGCGGCGGCGCTGGCGAGAAAGCTGAAGTAGCGCATGGTGAACCTCCGTGTCGAGTGGGAAGGGATCCGCCGACGGCCGGATAGATCGACCGTCGGCGGCAGGAAAAGGCAGCGCGGGTGTGCCTGTTGTGGGCTTAGGCGACGATGCGGCGGACCGCGGCGAGTTGTCCGCTCCACGCGGCCAGCCGGCTGATCTTGACGACGTCGCCGGTGTGCGGGGCCTGCACGATCAGGCCTTGCCCGAGGTACATGCCGACGTGGCCAGGCCGGCTGGTGCTGCCGCGGCTGCCGGGGATGAACAGCAGGTCTCCCGGGCGCAGGTCGCGGTAGTCGGTGACCGGCGCTCCGGTGTGAACCTGTTCGCTGGTGGTGCGGGGAATGCTGATACCGGCGGCCCGGTAGGCCTGCTGCAGCAGCGAGGAGCAGTCGCACTGTCGGGCCGGGATGCCGGAATGGGCGGCGGTGCAGTCCCCGCCGAAGGTGTAGGGGGTGCCGAGCTGCGCGAGGGCCCACCCGATCGCGGTGGCCACTGGTAGCGGCGTGCCCGCCGGCAGGGTGAACCCGGACGGCAGAGGTACAGGTTCACCGCCGAACTGGCCGTCGCCCCCGTCGGCCAGGCACAGCGGGTTGCTCATCGCCTGCTCCAGGTCGTCGGCGACCGGGCCGGCCGGGGTGCCGCCGGTTAGGACGCGGACCAGGGCGATGGCGTCGTCTTCCCATTTCGCGTAGGCGCCGGGGTACGCGGAGCGCTGGACGGCCTGCGCCGCCTCGGTCAGCGGCATGCTCTGCCAGCCATCAACGGCGAGCAGCGCGGTGTAGAACTGTTCGGCGGCGTAGCGGGGATCGCGCAGGTGCGCGGGGATGCCCCAGCCCTGCGAGGGGCGCTGCTGGAACAGCCCGATCGAGTCGCGGTCCCCGCCGGGCAGGTTCCGCAGCGTGGATTCCTGTATCGCGGTGGCCAGAGCGATGACCCAGCCGCGCGGCGGGACACCGCGTTCGGCGCCGACGGCGACGATGGTGGCCGCGTGACCGACCTGTTCGCTGCTGAACCCGCTGACCCCTTCGGTGGGTGGGGACACGCTGACGGTGGGCGGCAGCGGCTGACCGTCAGGCCTGAGAGTGCTGTAGCAGGAGGCGGAGGCGCTGCCGCCGGTGAACAGGGCGCCGATGCCGCCGGCGCACAGCACGAGCAGGGCGAGCACACCGGCGGCGACGGCGGCCAGGCCCCGGCCGCTCACCGCCGGAACCCGGGTACGGGTACGCAGCAATGGGGCGACGCCACGGCTCGGGGGACGGGTGGGACATGCGGCGGCGGCGAGGGGTTCGCAGGGACGCAGGTGTCGAGGTGGTAGAGGCCGGCGGCCTCGCCGTCGCCGGTGTGCACGGCGACGGAATGAGTGGCGGTGTCGATGAGGTAGATCCACGCCACGTCCAGGTGGACGGCCTGCGACAGGGGGAAGACGGTGATCGGCTCCGGCGCCGCGTCCAGGCCGTCCGGGCCGGCGAGGGGCACGCCCACGTCGGGCACCCGGCCGCGCCCCTCGGATGAGGAGGTGGGGTCGAGGTATTCCCAGTCGTGGGCCAGGACGGCGGCGACGAGAGCGTGGGTGTCCCGGCGGGCGTGGCCGGCCCAGATGCCGGCGAGGGCGGGGATGACGGCGGTGGGGTAGCCGTCGAAGAGCACGAATCGGGCCCGCACGATGTGCGGGCGGTGGGGGTCGGCGGTGCCAAGGTAGCAGCGGCTGGTCACGAGCATCTCCTTTGACAGCGGATTCACAGGGACAGAGCGGGCGTGGCCGCGCGGATGCAGGCCTGTCGGGTAAGGGCGGCCTGTGCAGGGGCAGGGACGGATGGCGACGCACGCGGCGGTGCGTAGCCATTCCCCTGGAGGCCCGGTGAGGGACCGTTCTTGCTGGGTGCGAACTGGAGTCCGGCGTTGGTGTGCCAGGTCTCGGGGTGGGTCAGGTGGCCTGAGGCCAGCGGGTGACCCGCTGCACTCCTGTGGCGTCAGCCAGCGCTGTGAGGTAGTGGTGCCAGCTGGTCAGCCAGCGGGCGGGCAGGGTGGGGTCGAACTGGCGGGCGGTGACGTCGACGATTCGCCAGCCGGCCGGATCTGCGCCGGGCTCGGCAATGAGGACGGTGCGGTGGACGAAGCTGATGATGCGGGCCTGCTCGTCGGTCCAGCCCGCCACGCTGATGACCTGCGCGGGATAGCCGTGCTGCCGCAGCCGCTCGGCGGTGGCGGGCGCCCAGGTGAGACAGTCCCCGTCGGCCGGTGCCGCCGGGACGGGCAGTTCCCGCACGAGGGTGGGCAGTGCCCGCGCGGTGACTTTCGGATGCAGTCGGTGGATCGCCCGCCTGGCCCTCGCGTCCGGGTTGTCGATGCCGGCCATGCCATGCGCGGCGGCCGCGGCGCCGGAGTCGAACAGCGGCACGGGGCAGACATAGTCGCGGGTCGCGGTGACCTCATCCGGGTCCATGGCGTGCAGGGCGGCCAGTCGCAGGGCGAGGAGGTTGTCGGTGTCGTGGCAGCCGGCCCAGCCCGCGCACACCCGCCCGTCGGCCTGGTGGCACAGGAACAGCCCCGGGGGTTGTAGCGCGGTCGGCTGGTCGTAGTCGGGCAGCTTGCTGTACTCCGAGGCGTCCCACACCCCGGAGGGGACGTCGCGCCGGTACGGGCAGGTGCCGCACGGCGCCGTGGCCGGCCCACGGACCCCGGCCCGCCGGTTGCTCACCGGACTCGCCCTATCCGCGTCCGCTCCGGCTTCTCCCGGCTGCGGCCACACGGCGGGCTTGGCCCGCCAGCCGAAGACAGGATCGCTGATTTCCACGGACCCACAGACGGCGCACCGAGCGTAGGTGTCGGCGCCGTAGCCCGCCATGGACGGCATCTCGTCCTGGACGACCTCGTCCACGGCCCCGCAGACGCGGCAGCGCAGCGACGCCCC
Organism: Micromonospora sp. U56; assembly: GCF_018070095.1. Classification (NCBI taxonomy): domain Bacteria; kingdom Bacillati; phylum Actinomycetota; class Actinomycetes; order Micromonosporales; family Micromonosporaceae; genus Micromonospora; species Micromonospora sp. U56. Next base: position 5,794 of record NZ_JAGPYL010000112.1, on the reverse strand, counting down.
GTCCGGGCCGGACGTCTCGAAGATCGGCTCCTGCTCGTCGCTGCCGCGCCGACGGTACGGGTGGCTCATCGCTGGCTCCTTGCGGCGAGGCGGGCGGTAGCGGCGAGGAGCGCGGACAGCCCGGGCCCGGCGGGGAATGTGTTGGCAGCGCCGGGACCGTCGTGCACGGCCACCGCGGGGTGCTCCTCCGCGTGCAGGTGGGTGAGCTGGTAGAGGCGGCCGTCGGTGTCGACGGCGTCCACGCGGCGCACCCGTCGGGCCCGGCCGGCGGCAGGGAGGAGGTCGTCGTAGACGGCCGCCCAGGCCAGCAGGCGGGCCCCGGACCTGATGCCGATCAGCTCGATGATGGTGTCGAGGGTGACCTGATACGCCGTGGCGGCGTCGCGGTCCGGCTGGCCCAGCGCGGTGGCGAGGCGGTGCAGCAACGCGGGCAGCCCGGCGGGGTCGGTGAGCAGGTCGTCGGGGTGCAGCGGGAACTCGACGCTGCGCACCGCGCGCAGCCTCACCGGACCGTCGGGGTGCAGGGGCCGGTCGTGGATCAGCAGCAGCGTCGCGGAGCGACCCCAGCCCAGGACATCGGCGTCAGCGTCGACGGCGAGTAGGCATCCGGCGAGAGTGTGGACAGCGGGGAAGGACAGCACAGTCGTCTCCCTTCACAAGGGGCGGAATGGGAAGGGACCCCGCAGCCGGCGGCTGCGGGGTCGCTGGTGGGCACGCGGGAGCGGTTTCGGTCAGTGGTGGTGCCGGTCGCGGCTTCGCCCGTAGCCGGACGGTTCGGTGAGCGGGCTGTGGCCCCACACCCCCAGGCCGAGGCGTTTGGCCTGGTACATGGCCTGATCCGCTTCGGCGAGGACCTGCCGGGGACTCATCCCGGGCCGCAGCAGCGTGAAGCCGACGGACGTGCCGACGTCGATCGTGGTGGCGTCGTCGAGGTGGAGGGGCGCGCCGCCGATGCTGGACCAGGCGGCGTGGGCGGCAGCGGCCACGTCGTCGCGGTCACCCCGCACGAGCAGCGCGAACTCGTCGCCGGACAGTCGTGCCGCGATCTCGATGGACGCGTCGAGGCCCTCCAGGAGCCGTCCGACCTGGGCGAGCAGCACGTTGCCGGTGTCGTGGCCGAAGGTGTCGTTGACCGTCTTGAACCGGTCGAGGTCGAGCAGCACCAGCCCGAAGCAGCCGTGGTGGTTGAGGGCGGCGCGCAGGCGGGTGAGCAGGAGACGCCGGTTGGGCAGGCCGGTGAGCTCGTCGTGGGTGGCGTCGTGACGGGCCGCGAGCAAGGCGTGGCGTTGGCGCCACAGCAGGGCGCCTGCGAGAGCAAGGCCGGCGAGGATCCCGCCGACGGTGGTGACGATCGTGTGCACGATGGGAGACACTCGTGTCGCTCCTTGTCCTAGAAGGAGCACCGGGGGTGGGCGTGAGGCGCCAAACTTCGACGCCCGCCCCCGGGCTACCTGACGGCGTGGGCTACTGGCCGGGGGTGGGGGCGAGCTGGAAGGTGGCCGGGCGTTCCACGGTCTGCACGACATGCCCGGCGACGACGAGCTTGGCCAGAGCGTTCGCCACCGCTCCAGCGCTGGCCTTCGCCGTGCCCGTGCCGGCGTTCGCGGCGTCGACCAGCCGGCATAACTCGCCGACCTTGTACTGCCGGTCCGGGTGAGCTTCGAGGACGTCCAAGACGGCGCCGCGCAGCGACCCGCCTGCTCGCCGGGCCTTGGCGGGGCGGGTCTCGGCCTGCGGAGTTTCACCCGGGTCGGGGGCGTCCGGTTGCTTCTGCGGCGCCGGGTCCGCTGGCGGTTCACCGCCGGCGTCGTCGCCGGTGGTCGTGCTGGCCTCAGGGTCCGGCATCGCGCCGGGATCAGGTGACGTCTGTGCCGGCTCGCTGTGGTCGTCGTCTGAGGCGAAGGGATCGCCGCTTGGACTGGTGGCAGATGGTCCCTCGCCGCTCTGGCTGTGCGCGTCGGTGGCGTCCGGCTCGACGGTCAGCTCGGGCGTCTCCACGCCGGCTGGCTGCTGGTCGGCTGTCGCGGTCGTGGCGGTGGCGGTGCGGCCGGCGTCGGTCAGCCGCCACAGGGTGCGCCCGTCCGGGGTGCGGAACCGCTCCGCCTGCCCGGAGTCTTCCCAGGCGCGCAGCTTCGGGGTGGTCGTGGAGTAGCCGAGCCCGGCCTTCTCCGCCACCGCCGCGGCGCTGACCTCGCCGAGTTCGGCAAGCGCCGCCAGCACCCGGAACGTGCTGTGCGCGGGAGCGTTGTCCGGTGGGGTGTCTGTCATTGGCCTCTCCTCCTGGTAGGTGTGCTGTCGGGTTGAGGTCCTGGCACTGATCCACGCTTCGAGCGCGGCAGTGATCAAGTGCAGGGACCAGATCTCGGGACGGTGCGGCCGCGCCCGGGGCGGGCATGCCGAGGCGAGCGGCAGGGGCCCGGTTCATGCGGCGTCGGACTTGTCGGCAGTCGGCGTGCACGGCGCTGTGGCGCTACTGGTGGACGCTGTCGTGGGGCGCGGTGTGAAAGGCGCGTCCTGCCCTGGCCGGTGGGAGGGGCGGGTGAGGACGGTGCGGGCGAGGCCGGCCAGCGCGGTGAAGCCTGCCCGCGTCTGGTCATCAGCCGGGATTGCGGTGTGGCTGTCGTGCCAGAACCACAGGTGGGGGCCGACGTTGTAGTAGCCGTCGCGGTCGGGATGACAGCGGTCGATGACGTCGAGGCGCGCCGCCGGTGTCGTGCTTCTCGAGCCGGGCCAGGATGTCGCCGTCGAAGGGTGTACCTCCTGTCGAGGGGGAAGAGGAAAGGGGCGGCCTGTCGTAGGCCGCAGGTGGGGTGGCGGCCCCTGCCCGGGGTGCTCGGCAGGCTGCTTCCCACCGCTCGTGGCGGCATGGGCGGCAGCCGGAGGAGCGAAGGCAGTAGAGGGGTTGTGCTTGCGGCGGCGTGCGGAGGCGCGGCCGGCGGTTCGGGGCGACGGTGCGACGCCGTATCAGCTGGCCGCAGACATGGCGTTGGTGCTCGGCCCGTCGCCCCAAGGGGTGTCCTGCTCGCGCTGTGCGCGTGGGGCGCTGTCGCGGCCAGGGCGGCACCTGTGGGGGCTAGAGGGCGACGGCGATGAGGCGCTGCGGCGGTGCGAGGGTGTCGAGGTGGCGCAGGGCCTGCTCGATGTAGGTGATGCGGTCGGCCAGGGCGTCGCTGGCGGGGGTGATCTTGCGGCCGTCGGCGGTGAGCATGGCGTCGCCGACGACGGCGGTGGCGGCGCGGTAATGCTGGTAGGCCAGCGCGCCGGCCTGGTACATCTCCACCTCCCCGGTGTCGGGTTGGCCCGGGCCCGGGTTGGTGGCGGCGTGCAGACGCATGGCGTTGACGCGGGGCTGGGCGTGGAAGTCCGCAGCCGCGGTGGCGTGCGGGTACCGGTCGGGGTTGGCGAGGTGACGTGCCTCGAAGGCTGGCCACGCGGTGGCGGGTCGGGTGCCGTGGACGGCGTGCTGCCAGATCTGGTGGCGGATGCCGGCGCCGACGGCGGCGGCGTGACGCATCCCGTGCAGGTCGAGCAGCCGGACGGGTCCGCCGGCGCAGGCGGCGGGCTGGCCCTTGCGCAGGCCGATCAGGTGGTGACGCTGCCACAGACGCAGGGCGGGAACGGCCCAGAAGTGGGCGGTGAGGGTGCCGGGGACGCCGAAGTGCGTGGCGAGCCGGTGGGCGGTGAGGGCCTGCTGGGGGACGTCATCGGGCAGGCACACGATCATTGTGTGGATGGTCGGGGCCGGCCGTGCGGCCGGCTGCGGGGCAGGGCGACGGCCGGCGTGGGCGGGGTCCGGCTTGCCTGCGGAGGTGGTGGCCGGGGTGGGGGCCGGCGTGTGGGGCAGGGCGGGTACGCGGCTGCCGTGTCGGGTCAGCGGGGTGGCGTTGACGGTCTGGGTCATGTGAACGTCCTCCTTGATGCGGGCGCGCTGTGGGCGCGTAGGGGTGCCCGGCCCACCAGGTGCATGGGTCGCGGTCAGGCAGACGGGCAAAGGCGGCGCGGGTGGCCGCGGATGGTGGGTGCGACCGTCAGGGGTCGCCGCGCGGGGCGCGTGCCGACCGGCCGAGGCGGGTGGGCGTGGCGCACCGGTGGGTGCGGCGAGGGATCCCTGAGGTGGGACCGAACCGGGTGGAGCGATATGTGGGTGTGGTGTTGCCGAGAACGGTAGCGGTCGGCTCTCACAGCGCCGCTCGACCGGAAATCCGGGGCACAGTGGGCGTGGCCTGCACTGTGAGAGACCAACAGGCGCTGGTGGGCGGGTTCTGAAGGTTGCTGCTGTGAGAGCCGCCCCCCTCACAGATGATCTTGTTGTCTGGCAGCCTCCGGCTGTGGTGAGGCGTGCCGGGCATGGTGACCTGCGGTGTGAGCGGATGTGAGCCGCGACGTGGGCGTGGGGGTCAGTGGTCGTCGGGGTGGGTGTAGCGGTGGGGGTTGGTGGCGGTGTTGTGGGGGCCGTGCTCCGACGGCAGTTCATGCAGCCATCGGCGCAGGCCCGGGTCGGTGGTGAGGGTCCAGGCGGCGCCGGCGGGGTGCTCGTCGTGCAGGCCGGTGGCCACGGGCATGGCGGTCGGCACCCGGGCGAGGGCATCGAGCAGGTTGGCCTCGCGGCGGCGGTGAGGCACGCGCAGCAGGACGGGGTAGCGGGGACCGAACTCGGCTAGGCGTTCGTACGCGCGCAGCTTGCGCAGCACCCTGGCAAGCGGTTCGGTGCCGTTGTCGTGCTCGAGGAAGAACCCCACGGTCCGGCCGCCGGCGGTCCAGATGCCATGGCCGTCGGGGCGGACCTCGGCGAAGGCGTACGCGGCGGTGGCGTGCTGTTCGGACCACCAGCGCAGCAGGCGGGCGTGCGGGTCGGTGCGGGTGTAGGCGAGCAGGTCGACGAAGAGTTGGTTGGTGCCGAGCAGGTGCCGCAGCCGGGGACTGGCGATGATGCGTTCGGTGCGCTCGATGCTGCTGCGCGGCGGTCGGGCGTTCGGCCGCTCGGGGTCGGTGTAGGTGGTGGGGTGCACGAGCATGCCGAGCGGGCCGAGGGTGTAGAGGTGCTGGCTGTCGCCGGTGGTGACGTCGACGAACCGGTGCACGGCGTCGATGCGGTGCAGGGTGGCCAGGCGCAGCCGGGCCGAGCGCTGCGACGGGAACAGCGCCTGGGTGATCTGGGCGGTGGACAGCACGTAGTGCTCGGCGAGCCACGCCAGCAGCTCGCGGTCGCGCAGGGTCAGCCGCCGCAGCTGAGGCAGCCGCTGAACCTTGCTGGACGGAGTTCGGGACGACGACGGACGGAACACGGGAGTGGAGGATTCGCTGGCCATGAGGGATCTCCTCAGGGAGTAGAAGGAAGGCATCCCTCCCGTGGGGAGGGAGTCTGGAACTGTCGCCGCCGGTGACGGTGGGCGGTCACGGGCGGAGTGCTGCGCTGACAGCCGCACCGGGGCACCTGTCAGCGGTGCGGGGTGGTGAGAGGTGGTGAAGGCGCGGTGAAGCCGCGGGGGAAGGCGTCACGGAAACCCGGTGGTCGGCCGTGACACCGCCATCTGGTCCGGACGGTGTTCAGATGACCCCAGCCGGACGGCCATGACTGGCCCTGCGAACGAGTGGTCAGTACCTCCGCGAAACGTGACGCTCCGTCACGTCAACTCGGTCAGCGCCCGACAGGTTGAAGGGGCCATCCCCTGGGTGTCAGGGTTGGGTGAGTCCAGTGGTTCAGAGCAAGTAGCCCTCCCGGGGCGAGGATGGATCTTCCTTCGATGACGATTCCCAGCACAGATATGTCCGTCAGGCACGATGGGGTCATGGC
>NZ_JAGPYL010000111.1:0-21002 GCF_018070095.1 Micromonospora sp. U56 | reverse complement strand
CGGGGGGGGCGGGCCGGTCCGCTCGTCGCCACCGGCCGGTTGGGGCGGGTCCTGACGGTCCTGCAGCGCGGCGAGCCGGCGCAGGCCGCGGTGCGCGGCGGTGCGGACGGCACCCGGGCGGCGCCCGAGCACCCGGCCGGCGGTCTCGGCGTCCAGCCCGATCACCGCCCGCAGCAGCAGCGCCTCGGCCTCCCGGGGCGGCAGCGTCGCGATCAGGGCCAGCGCGGCCTCCGTACCGATGGTCTCACCGGCCCGTTCGGCCGTGTCCGCGTCCCCGGCCAGCTCGCTCAACGCCTGCACCGGCACCGGCAGCGAGGGACGGCGACGCTGGCGGCGCAGGTGGTCCATCGCCCGGTTCCGGGCGATCGTCACCGTCCAGGCCCGGAACTCGCCGCCGGTGAAGCTGGGCAGGTCCCGGGAGATCTGCAACCAGGTCTCCGAGGCGACGTCCTCGGCGTCGGCGCCGACGAGGGCGGTGAGGTACCGCAACAGGCCCGGCTGGAGGCTGCGGTACAGGAAGCGGAAGGCCTCCTCGTCGCCGGCCTGCGCTGCGGCCACCGCCTCGCTCAGCTCAACGGTCATGCGTCCGCCACCCCCGCCGTGACCGGCAGGCCGTGCGTGACGCACCCCCGGTGCGGCAGTCGGACCCCCTCGCGCACCAACAGCCCCCCGCTGACCCCATCGCACCCCTGCCGAGCGGCCGGGCGGCATGTCTGACACACGCCGCGACAATACGGCGGTCGGCCGAATGCCGCACCGGCACCATGGGCTGGCCCGAGTCGCGCTAACGGTAGGAGTCAATGGACCGGTGGACAAGTCACCGCCTGCCGGGGAAAGAGTGAGAAATATCTAGCTGAACAATCGGCGAGTCCGTGTGACGGAAAACGACTGCGAGACGCTCCGGGCCAGGTCATCGCGGTCCGGGCGTCCCCGGTGGCCCCGTACGCCCGGCTTGCGGCCGCCAGCCGCGCCCATTGTGACAGTCGGTTCGGTTCTCGTCACCCCCCGTTCGCCGCGCCGTCGTGGCACCGGTAACGGTGCCGCCCCGGTGCCGGACGCGACGGGGAGATCGCCATGAGTTCTTTTCTGCTCCGCTGGGTACGGTATTCGGGTGTTGTCATCGGAGGTCGTGCTCAGCGGTCGCTACCGCCTGGACGAACGTGTCGCCACCGGCGGCATGGGCGACGTCTGGCGTGCCACGGACCTGATCCTGGGCCGCCAGGTCGCGGTGAAGGTGCTGCTGCCGGCGCTGGTCTCCGACCCCGACTTCATCGCCCGGTTCCGCGCCGAGGCGCGGATCATGGCCGCCCTGCGCAACCCGGGCATCGTGCAGGTTTTCGACTGCGGCGAGGACCGCCTCGCCGACGGCGGGCGCGCCGACTACCTGGTCATGGAGTTCGTCGAGGGCGAGCCGCTGTCCCGGCGGATCGAGGCCGCCGGTCACCTGGACGTCGCCGAGACGATGTCGATCGTCGCGCAGGCCGCCCAGGCGCTGCACGCCGCGCACGCCGGCGGGATCGTGCACCGCGACGTGAAGCCGAGCAACCTGCTGGTGCAGGAGGACGGCATCGTGGTGCTGGTCGACTTCGGCGTCGCCCGGTCCACCAACGTCACCAGCATCACCAGCACCAACGCGGTGCCGGGGACGGCGCTCTACATGGCGCCGGAGCAGGCGTCCGGCCGTCCCGTCTCCGCCGCCACCGACATCTACGCGCTCGGCGCGGTCGCGTACTGCTGCCTCACCGGTGGGCCGCCGTTCACCGGCGACAACCCGCTCCAGGTCGCGGTGCGGCACCTGGACGACGAGCCGCCGGCGCTGCCGGAGGAGATCCCGGCGACGGTGCACGCGCTGGTGTCGCGGGCCCTGGCCAAGGACCCGGCCGACCGGTTCGCCACCGGGGCCGAGATGGCCGCCGCGGCCCGGGCCGCGCTGCGCGACGGCGCCGCGACGACCGCGTTCGTCCCCCCGGCGCTGCGTGGCGCGGCGGGCCCGGCGACCACCACCCGGGGCGACGTGCCGGCGCTCCCGGCGGCCGCCACCGTGGCGTCGACGCGGGGCCGCGGCCGGCGCGGCTCGCTGGTCGGCGCGCTCGCGGCGGTGCTGGTGGCACTCACCGCGCTGGGCGCGGCGCTCGGCGCGGCCCAGGAGACCGGCGACGGGGCGACCAACATCAAGAGCACCTCGCCGGCCGTGGTCCCGAGCGAAGAGGGGGAACCGTCGGCGATCCCCGAGGAGACCGCCACGGGTCAGCCGAGCCGGCCGAACCGCACCTGGAACCCGCGCAACCGGCCCTCGACCACCGTCACGGTCCCGCCGTCGCCGGGGCCGAGCGGATCGGCGGAGCCGCAGCCGACCTCGGTGCCGACGACCACGCCGGCCGGCCCGCCGACCACCACGGCGCCGCCCGATCCGGTGCCGACCACCACGGCGCCGCCCGATCCGGTGCCGACCACCACGGCGCCCGCGGACGGGAACCCGCCGCTGGCGGGCAGCTGACGGATTCGACATCGCCACCGCCATTAGCCGCAAAATCGGACTTTAAACCTCATACAGGCCCTAAGCTCCCGGGCAGGAGTCACTTACTGCCACGGGAGTGAACGTGCGCGTTGAGAAGCTGGTCGTCATCGGTCAGGGGTACGTCGGTCTGCCACTGGCGATGCGTGCCGTCGAGGCGGGGCTGGACGTGGTCGGCCTCGACGTCGACGCCGACCGGGTCAAGCGGCTCGCCACCGGCGAGTCGTTCGTCGAGGACATCACCGCCGAACGGCTCGGCCGGGCGCTGGGCAGCGGCCGCTACCGGCCGAGCACGGAGTACACCGACGCCGAGGGCTTCGACATCTGCGTGATCACCGTCCCGACCCCGCTGCGCGACGGCGCTCCCGACCTCAGCTACGTCGAGCAGGCCGGCCACGGCATCGGCCCATACGTCCGGGCCGGCTGCACGGTGGTCCTGGAGTCGACCACCTACCCCGGCACCACCGAGGACGTGCTCCGGCCGCTGCTGGAGTCGGCCAGCGGCCTGCGCAGCCCCGGCGACTTCCACCTCGGCTACAGCCCGGAGCGGATCGACCCGGGCAACCGCACCTGGCGGCTGGAGAACACCCCCAAGGTGGTCTCCGGCGTCGACGGCGCCTCCTTGCGCCGGGTCGACGACTTCTACCGGCGCCTGGTGGAGCGGACCGTCCCGGTGGACTCGACCCGGGTCGCCGAGCTGACCAAGCTGATCGAGAACACCTTCCGGCAGGTCAACATCGCGCTGATCAACGAGCTGGCGATCGCCTCCCACCACCTGGGGATCGACGTCTGGCAGGCGATCGACGCCGCCTCCTCCAAGCCGTTCGGCTTCATGCCGTTCCGGCCCGGCCCGGGTGTGGGCGGCCACTGCCTGCCGATCGACCCGTGCTACCTGTCCTGGCAGGTGAAGCGGACGATGGGCCGGCAGTTCCGGTTCATCGAGCTGGCCGACGACATCAACCACCAGATGCCCGAGCACGTGGCCCAGCGGGTGATGGCCGGGCTGAACCGGGTGGGCCGCTCGGTCAACGGGGCCCGGCTGCTGCTGCTGGGCCTGGCGTACAAGAAGAACACCGGCGACATGCGCGACTCCCCCGCCGTGGACGTGGCCCGGCGGCTCAACGACCTCGGCGCCGAAGTGCGCGCGGTCGAGCCGTACGCCGAGCCGCAGCACATCCCCGGCGGGGTGACCGTGGTCGACCTGACCGAGCGGGAGGTCGCCGAGGCCGACGCCGTGGTCGTGGTGACCGACCACGACAGCTTCGACTACGACCTGGTGGCCCGGCACGCCCGGTACGTCTTCGACACCCGGGACCGCTGTCGGGGCGCGATGGTGGAGCGGCTCTGACCCGTACGGTGGTGGCCGGTCCCGCCCGGGACCGGCCATCACCGGTTACTCCGCGCCGAGTGCCTCGACCACCGGCCGGCCCAACGCCCGGCGGGCCGGCAGCACGGAGGCGAGCAGGGCGGCCAGCACCGCCACCGCGAGCATCAGCCCGAGCCGCCCCCAGGGCAGCACCAGGGTGAACTCCCCGCCGATCTTCGCCACGAAGGCCATCGCGCCGGCGCTGACCCCGGCGCCCAGCGCCATCCCGAGCACCGCCCCGACCAGCGCCATCAGCACCGCCTCGACGGCCAGCATGGCCCGCATCCGGCCCCGGGTGAGACCGACCGCCCGCAGCACGGCATTCTCCCGGGTCCGCTCCACCACCGAGAGGCTCAGCGTGTTCGCCACGCCGACCAGGGCGATCACCACCGCCAGGCCGAGCAGCGCGGTGACGAAGGCCAGCAGCATGTCGACCGTGCCGGTGAGCATCTGCTTGTAGGCGGCCTGGTCCATCAGGTTGACCGTCGGGTACCGCGCGACGACGGTCTCGACCGCCGCCCGGGCCCGCTCGGCGGGGACCCCGGCGGCGGGATCCACCTCGGCGAGGAAGCCGCGCTGGGTCGGGAAGAGCCGGGCGAAGTCGGCGTCGACCATGTCGACCACGTGTCCCGCGGCCACCCCGGGGTCGGCCTGGGCGGCCTCGTCGGCGGTCACCACCGCGACCACCCGGAAGGACCGGCCGGCGAGGGTCACCGGAGCGCCGACGGTCCAGCCGCGCGCCTCGGCGAGCTGCCGGTGCACCAGCACCGCGCCCGGGCCGAGGTCGCCGTCGTCGCCGGCCACCGTGCCGGTCAGGGTACGGCCGACCAGCGCCGGATGGGCGGCGCGGATCTCCACCCCGTCGACGACCCGGCTGCGCCGCTCGTGCACCACCCCCAGCTCCGGCCGGGCGGCCAGCTCGTCGGCGAGTGCCGCCGGCAGGTCGCTGCCGACGCCGGTGACCAGGTAGTCGACGCCGATCTGGGCGTCCACGGCGCGTTGGATGCCCACCTTCACGCTGCCGGCGCCGACCACGAACGCCGACACCAGACCGATCCCGATCACCAGCGCCGTGGCGGTCGCCGAGACCCGGCGCGGATTGCGGACGGCGTTGGCCACGGCCAGCCCGGCGGTGGCGCCGAGGAGCAGCCGGGCGGGCGCGCCGAAGAGCCGGACCAGAGCGGGCACCAGCACCGGGCCGTAGAGCACGATGCCGAAGAAGGTCAGCATCCCGCCGAGGGCGACCAGCGCGATCTGGCCGACGGTGGCGGCCACCGCGAGCGCGGCGACCCCGGCGGCGAAGACCAGCGCGCCGAGCGTCAGCCGGACCCGGCCGGCCCGGCGGGTCACCTGCACGGCGGCGTCGGTCAGCGCGGCCACCGGCGGGACCCGGGTGCCCTGCCAGGCGGGTACGCAGGCGGCGGCCACGGTGATCGCGGTGCCCAGCGCCATGCAGAGCAGCACCGTCGAGCGGGTCAGCATGACCTCGCCGGTGAACGGCAGGTCCAGCGTGGACAGCCCCGCCGCCAGGCCGGCGGCCAGGCCGGCGCCGGCCAGCACCCCCAGCACCGAGGCGCTCAGCCCGAGCACCGCCGACTCCAGCAGGGTGGCCCGGAAGACCTGCCCCCGGGTGGCGCCGACCAGCCGGAGCAGGGCGGTACGCCGGGTCCGCTGGGCGAGCACGATGGCGAAGGTGTTGGCGATGACGAACCCGGCCACCACCACCGCGACCCCGGCGAAGGTCAGCAGGATCATGCCGAACTGCTTCCGGTCGCGGACCGCGTCGTTGACCGAGTCGTCGAGGATCTGCTGACGGGACTTCACGGTGGCGCCGGTGGCGGCCAGCCCGGCCAGCCACTCGGCCACCACCTCGCGGGACGTGCCCGGGGCGACGGCCACCATGATCCGGCCGTACCCGCGCTCCCCGGTCACCGCCAGGGCGTCGGCGCCCACCAGGCCGATGAAGGGTCCGGCGCCGTCGCGGGCGGGGCCGGCCACGTCGACGGCGCCGACCAGGGTGGACGCCCGGGCGGCCCCGGTGGAGCCGCCCACCTGGACCGGCTCGCCGCGGGCGAAGCCCTCCTCGCGCACGGTGGACACGTCGAGGACGACCTCGCCGGCGCGGGCCGGCAACCGGCCGGCGGTGAGGTCGTACGAGCGCAGGGCCGGGTCGGTGGGGATCGCGGCGAGCACCCCGTAGCCGAGCACCGGGCGGCCGTCCGAGCCGACCACCCCGCCGGAACCGGTCAGCTCCCCCTCGGCGGCGGCCACCCCGTCGACCGCGCGCACCCGGTCGACCCGGGCGGGCGGGAGGGGGTCCGGGCCGGCGTACACCCCGAGGCCGGTGTGCCGGTCGAAGGCGCCGGCCCGGTCGTACGCGCCGGCCCGCATGCCGTCGGTGAGCATCAGGGTGCCGGCGACGAAGCCCACGCCGAGCACGATCGCCAGGGAGGAGAGCAGCAGCCGCAGCGCGTCGGCGCGCAACGAGCGCAGGGTCAACCGGATCATCGCGGTCACCGCCCCCGCGCCGGGGCGACCGGGTCGAGGCCGGCGAGCGCGTCCAGGATCCGCTCGGCGGTCGGCGCGGCCAGCTCGCGGACCAGCCGGCCGTCGGAGAGGAAGACCACCCGGTCGGCGTACGCGGCGGCCACCGGGTCGTGGGTCACCATGACCACGGTCTGGCCGAGGGTGTCCACGGCCTCCCGGAGCAGCCCCAGCACCTCGGCGCCCGAGCGGGAGTCCAGGTTGCCGGTCGGCTCGTCGGCGAAGACCACCCACGGGCGGGGGACCAGCGCCCGGGCGACGGCCACCCGCTGCTGCTGCCCGCCGGCGAGCTCGGCCGGCCGGTGCCCGAGCCGGTCGGCCAGGCCGACCGCCGCGACCACCTGCCGCAGCCAGGCCGGATCCGCCCGCCGGCCCGCGATGGCCAGCGGCAGGAGGATGTTCTCCTCGGCGGTCAGCGCCGGCAGCAGGTTGAACTTCTGGAAGACGAAGCCGATCCGGTCCCGGCGCAGCAGGGTGAGCCGCTTGTCGTCGAGGCGGGCGGTCTCGGTGTCGCCGAGCCGGACGGTGCCCGCCGTGGGACTGTCGAGGCCGGCCAGGCAGTGCATCAGCGTCGACTTGCCCGAGCCGGACGGGCCCATGATGGCGGTGAACCGGCCGGCGGCGAAGTCGACGTCGACGCCGTCGAGGGCGACGACGCGGGCGGCGCCGCGCCCGTACTCCTTGCGCAGGCCGCGGGCGGTGACCGCGACACCGGTACGGGCCGGGACGGGTGGGGCGAGGGACATGCGGAGACTCCCCGTGCAGTCGGTGACCAGGACGTCTCCGACGCTATGGAGCGCCGCCCGCGGTGGCGTCCGCCCGCGCGGTCGAGGTCGGTACGCCCCGGGTCGCCCCCGACGGGGCGGACCCGTACGACCCAGGTCGTAGCGCCGGTCAGCCTCCCGGCGTGACCAGCCCGCTCTCGTAGGCCAGCACCACCGCCTGGACCCGGTCGCGGAGCTGGAGCTTGGCCAGGATCCGCCCGACGTGGGTCTTCACGGTCGCCTCGGCGACGTGCACCCGGCCGGCGATCTCGGCGTTGGACAGTCCCTGCGCGACGAGCAGCAGGATCTCCCGCTCCCGGTCGGTGAGCTGGGCCAGCCGGGGGTCCTCGGAGGGCCCCGGTCCCAACCGGTCGGCGAACCGGTCCAGCAGCCGGCGGGTGATCGACGGCGCGACCACCGAGTCACCGGCGGCGACCACCCGGATCGCGGCGAGCAGCTCCTCCGGGGGCACGTTCTTGAGCAGGAAGCCGCTCGCCCCGGCGCGCAGCGCGGCGAACGCGTCGGCCTCGGTGTCGAAGGTGGTGAGCACCAGCACCCGGGGCGGGCCGGCCGGGCGGTCCCGGCAGATCCGGCGGGTCGCCTCCACCCCGTCCATGGTGGGCATCCGGACGTCCATCACCACCACGTCCGCCTCGGTGCGGGCGAGCAGCCGCAGCGCGTCCGCGCCGTCGATGGCCTCGCCGACCACCTCCAGGTCCGGCTGGGAGTCCAGCACCATCCGGAACCCGGCACGCACCAGCGCCTGGTCGTCCACGATCACCACGCGGACCGTCATGCCGCCACCTCCGTCCCGGGGGTCGACGGTAGCGGCAGCCGCGCCTCGACGCGCCAGCCCCCGGCCAGCCGGGGGCCGGCGACGAGGCTGCCGTCGTACACGCCGACCCGCTCGCGCATGCCGACCAGGCCGTGCCCGCCGGACGGCGCGGGACCGACCGGCGGGCGGCCGTGCCCGTCGTCGACCACCCGGACCACGACGGCGTCCGGGACGTGCTCCAGGATGACCGTGACGCTCGCGCCGACCCCGGCGTGCTTGAGCGCGTTGGTCAGCGCCTCCTGCACCACCCGGTAGACGGTGAGGTCCAGGCCCGGGGGCAGCGCGGCCGGTTCGCCGGTGACCGTGTGCCGGACCCGCAGCCCGGCGTCGCGGAACCGGTCCAGCAGCGCGGGCAGTTCGGCCACCGCCGCCCGCCGGTGCTCCGGGTCGGCGGCGACGGCGTCGTCGTCCGGCGGCTCCGCCGTGGCCAGCGGCGCAGCCGTGGCGGGCGGCTCCGCCGGGCGGGGCTCCCGCAGGACGTCCACCAGCCGGCGCATCTCCTCCAGCGCCTGCCGGCCGGTGTCCGCGACCACCTTGACCGCGGCCCGGGCGGTCTCCGGGTCCTGGTCGAGCAGGTACCGGGCCCCGTCGGCCTGGACGATCATCACGGCCATGCTGTGCGCCACCACGTCGTGCAGCTCGCGGGCGATCCGGGCCCGCTCCCCCGCCACCGCGGCGCGGGCCTCGGCCTCCCGCTCGCGCTCCAGCGTGGCGGCGCGTTCCTCCAGGGTGAGCACGTACAGGCGGCGGGTCCGCACGTTCAGGGCGGCGAGCCACACCCCGCCGGTGACCAGCGCGAAGTAGATGGAGGTGGCCCACCAGGCGGCGTTGCCGACGGTCTGCGAGGCGGCCAGCACCACCCCGATCGCCGCGACGACCCCGGCCAGCACGCCGTCGCGCAGCCGCTCGGCGTACTTGACGACGCTGTAGAGGGCGATCAGCACGCCGATGTCGTAGGCCAGCGGCCCCCAGCCGGCGATCACCTGCACCATGGCGAGCCCGGCCACCACGGCGGCCACCGCCGACGGGTGGACCCGACGCCACAGCAGGGCGACCGCCATGGCGCAACCGACCAGCGTGGCGGGCACGCCGCCGGGCTGGCTCACCACGGCGGCCACGGCGAGCAGCGCCACCACGCCGGAGACGAGGACGTCGAAGGCGAGCGAGCGCAGCGGGCGGCCGAAGACGGTGCGGTTCACGGTCACCCAGCGTACGGGTCGACTCCCCGGGGCTACGGCGAGCGAGGTGCCACCCGGATGTCCTGCGCATCCTGTGCGGAGAACCATGCCTCGAGTTCGGCGCCGTCGAGCGACCGGGTCGCGGCCTGATCGACGAAGACCGGGCCGACGACGGTGCCCTTGGCACCCTCGAGCTGGCAGCCGAACATTCGCGCGCCGCTCAGCACCGCGGGCATGTTCGCGCCGCCCAACGTGCACCACCGCAGGCTCGAAAACCTGAGGTCGGCGGCGCGCAGATCGGTTCTGTAGAGCTTCGCCGAATTGAGGATCGCGTGACTGAGATCGGCCCCCCCCAGAACGGCCTCGTCGAACTGCACCGAAAACAGCCGGGCGCTGGAAAAACGCGCGTTCCGCGCCGTACAGCCGACCAGGTCAGCCTTCGCCAGGTCGGAAAAGGAGAAATCGGCGCCGTCGAGTTCGGCGTTGTTCAGGTTCGCGTCGCCAAGGTTGGCGTCCTCGCACCGCACCCCGACCAGGCAGGAATTGGCCAGGTAGGCGCCCGTCAGGTCGAGGCTGCTCAGATCCGCCCCACGGAAATCGAGAAAGTCGCCCGCCAGGTACGACGCGGTGTCCGAAGAAGCGACGCCCAGCCACTCCTCGAGCGCCGCTCTGGCGTCGGGACTGCCCGGCCAACGGATCACGTCAGCGACGCTCCGCTTGTATCTGCTCACTTGTCAAACACCACCCTGCCATCCCAGTCCGCTCGACCGGCGACCCGCCTCTTGAGATCGGCCACGGCACTCGGCGACAGATTTTTGGTGTCGATGACGACATTCTGTCCGCCGGTCACCTCGTCGGCGAGTTTCTGCTCGAAATCGTCGCCATTGTAGCGTCCTCTCATTCCCTCGGGCATTGGCTGGCCGGCGTACCGACCGGCGGGGAAGATATCGGCGGGGGCTTTGACGTCCCAGTAGTTTCCGTTGGCGTCGATGAACTCACCCTGATCCTTCTGGAATGCCGGATCGGAGTTGTCGAGTTCGGCACGGCGGATCGGACCTGGGATCTTGCCCTGCGCCTCCGCCTCGAGCCCGACCTCCGCCTCTCGGCGGGACTTCGCGCTGATGTTGCCGTTGTGGGCCGGGTCGGCGGCGAGTTCCTCCAGCCGACGCGCGTACTCGGGGGTGCCGGGTGCGGGAGTGCGGTGACCGTCGTCGTTGCCGCCGGGCCTGCCCTGCCCTGCGCCGGGGTCTCCGCCCGGGCGGCCCTGCCGTGCCTCCTGGGCGGTGATCTCCTGCGCCCTCGTGACGTTGTCGGGCACCTCGCCCGAACCGCGTCGTCGCGGGGTCGGGGTGCCGCTCGCACCGTCACCGTGGCCCGGGTGCATCGGCCCCGGGCCGTCACCGTGCCCGCCGGGAGGCGTCCTCGGTCTCACCATCGTCCGGCCTAGCCGTTCAGCAGCCGGGCGAGGTTGGTGAGGCTGGAGATCAGGGCGGCCCGGCCTAGCCGTTCAGCAGCCGGGCGAGGTTGGTGAGGCTGGAGATCAGGGCGGCGACGTAGGTCGCAATTCGTCCGGCCCACTTGACCACGGCCGCCGCGATCTGCGACGCGATCACCGGGATCGTGACGACGAAGATCGCCTCGACCGCCCAGACGACCACGCGCGCCACCAGGTCGGCGATGAGATCGCGCACGACGTCACGGGTGAACGCCACCAGGTTTCCGGCGGCCTGGGTGGCCGCGGCCATCGCGGCGGAGATGCCGCCCAGCCCGTCGAGCGCCGTCACGTTGTGCGCCATCAGGCTCCGGTACGCACTGGCAGCCTGCCCCTGCCAGTGCGGGATGTCCGCGCCCAGGTGCGACTCAAGGCCGGTGGCCATGCTCAGGAGTTCGGCCGCCATGTTCTCCCAGGTCGCCGCGTGCGAGGCCACCACGTCGGGCATTCCGGTGAGGTCGTCGAGGATCTGCCGCAGCGGCTCGAAGTACTCCATCGCCCAGCCCAGCCCGTTGGCCAGCAGCGCGCTGAACGGATCCATCACGGTCGCGGTGACCTCGACCCCGAACGCCGCACCGGCCAGCAGGTCGTCGACCCAGCCCGCGCTGTGGATGGCGTCGACCAGCCCCTGGAAGCTGTCGGGCAGCGCCGCCCCGGTCCACGGTTGGCGGGTGGACCGGACGTCGGCGACCAACGACCCTTCGCTCATCGCGGCAGCCTCGCCGGATCTGCGTCCCACCGGCTCCCCGCCCTGCGGATCGTGCTGTCCGCGGCGGCGTCCGCGTCGTCGTAGTTGTCCGCGGTCGTGCGCAATCCCTTCGCGACCAGGGACAGGTTCTCCTCAACGTAGGCGATCAGCTCGTCCTGCCGGGCGTGCCGGTCCTCCAGGACTCCGGAGATCCACCCGCACAGCAACCCGTACGCCGCCTCGTTCTGTGCGATGTGCGCGCTCGCGGCCCTCACCGCCGCGAAGCGCTCGCGCAACACCTCGATGTTGCGCGCGTGCGCGCGGATCTGCTCTGCGTCGACCGCGAACCCGTCCCCCACGCGCTCACCACCCGCGGTGCCGGTCGTCGGAGCCGTCCGCGACCGGATCGGCGCCGCGCAACTGCTCCCCGACGCGCTCGGCGATCGCGCGCGCCGCCGCCGATCCGGTGCCCACGGTGTCGGCGATGATCTCCTGGGACCGGTCGGCCAGTTGCTGTCGGGCCGCACCGATGGTGTCCATGATCGTCCTGGCGACGACCTCGGGTGCGACCCGGTGGATCCGCTGGCCCAATCGCAGCTCGACCAACCGCCCCACGGAGTCGACCGTGACCTCGACCAGACGGTTGTCGTCGGCAGCCGTCACCCGCAGATCCTGCAGGCGCTCGCTCATCGCCCGGGTGTCGGCCGCCAGTTGATCGATACGGCCCTTCCACTCGGCCAACCGTTCCACCGCGCCGTCCGGGTCCAGCAAGCCGCCCGTCTCTGGAGCACCGCCCGCCATGTATCCCCTCGGTCGCTCGCCGTGATCATGGTCAGGCGGAGAAGGCTAACACGCGGGTGGCGAGGCTCGTGGTCCACTGGGGACGCACCCGTCCGGCGCCGGGCCGTCCTCGCGGTCGCCCGTTCTTCGCCGGTTGGGACCGCCCGGTCGCCTCAGATCAGCTCGCGCATCCGGTCGATCTCGACCGCCTGCTCGGTGGCCACCGAGTTGGCGAACTCGTCGAGCTGCTGGTCGACGCCGACCTTCAGCAGGTCGGTCGCCATGGTGACGGCACCCTGGTGGTGCGCGGTCATCAGCTGCACGAACAGCCGGTCGAAGTCGGCGCCCCGGGCGCCCGCGAGCCGCCGGATCGCCTCCGGCGACTGCATGCCGCGCATGGTGCCGTGGTCGTGGCCGGGCACCTCGGCCGGCAGGCCGCGGGCGCTCAGCCAGCCGCGCATCATGCCGATCTCCGGCCGCTGCGCGCCTCTGATCCGGTCGGCCACCGCCCGGATCTGCGGGCTGGCGGCTCGGCCCTCGGCCAGCTCCGCCATCGCCAGGGCCTGCTCGTGGTGCGGGATCATCATCCGCACGAACCAGACGTCCAGGGAGTTGTAGCTGGGCGAGGCGGTGTCGCGGACCTCCGCGGCCGGGCGGGCGACGGCGGACTCGCCGGGGCGGCCGGGGACGATGACGGAGGGGCCGTCAGCCGGGGCCGGGGTCGGCGACGCGACTCCGGTCGATCCGACGGCCACCGGGGCGGGACGGTCGGTGGGCCGCAGCGCGAGCCCGAGCGCCGCCAGCACCACGGCCGCGACTGTGACGACGAGCAGGGTCCGTCCACGTCGGGCGGTCATGCGACTCCCCCTCCGGTCGAGGTCGCAGCGATCGTATCCATTGACGACGACGCTTTTATGTGACTCAGATCACATCGACACCCTTCGTCGAACGGTAAGGTGTCCACAATCATCAACCCCTGTCGAAGGGCGCTGCCGATGATCAGATTTTCCCTCCCCCGACGACGCCAGCTGACGATCGTGAGCCTCGCCGCGGCCGGCCTTTTGGTGGCGAGCGTGGCCACCGCCCCGGCCGGCAACGCCGCCGTGACGCCCGACGCGGAGGCGGTCGCCACGGCCACCACCGCACCGGCCGCCACGGCCACCCCCACGCTCGGCGTGGACGAGATCTCCAGCAGCCCCAACCTGCGACAGATCGCCAACCTGCCGAAGCAGGCCCCGTTCAACACGTCGGCGGCCTTCAACAGCGACATGGCCTTCCAGGGCCGGTACGCCTTCGTCGGCAACTACGAGGGCTTCGTCATCTACGACATCGTCCGTCCCAGCGCACCGAAGGTCGTGTCCCAGGTGCTCTGCCCGGGGTCGCAGAACGACATCTCGGTCTACGGGGACCTGCTCTTCCTCTCCACCGACCAGGGCCGCAGCAACGACTCCTGCACGAGTGAGCGCCTGACCGAGACCAAACCGGAGTCTTGGGAAGGCATCAAGGTCTTCGACATCAGCGACAAGGCCAACCCGCGCTACATCAAGGCGGTCGAGACCGACTGCGGCTCGCACACCCACACGCTGGTGCCGGCCAAGGACAAGAAGTCCGTCTACCTGTACGTCTCGTCGTACCGCCCCTTGGTGGAGCTGCCGGACTGCCAGCCCCCGCACGATTCCATCTCGATCGTCAAGGTGCCGCTGAAGAAGCCGACCGACGCGGCCGTGGTGGCCATGCCGAACCTCTTCCCGGACGGCGGATACGAGGGCAGCCCGGGTCACTCGGCGACGAGCGGCTGCCACGACATCACCGCGTACCCGTCGAAGGACATCGCCGCCGGCGCCTGCATGGGCGACGGCATCCTGATGGACATCTCGGACCGGGAGGCGCCCCGGGTCATCAACCGGGTGCGCGACACGGTGAACTTCGCCTTCTGGCACTCGGCGACGTTCAACAACGCCGGCACCAAGGTCGTCTTCACCGACGAGCTGGGCGGCGGCGGCGCGGCCACCTGCAACGAGGTCGTCGGGCCGAACCGTGGCGCGGACGCCATCTACGACATCACCGGTCGCGGTGACGCCCGGACGATGATCTTCCGCAGCTACTACAAGATCCCGCGGGCCAACGCGGACACCGAGAACTGCGTGGCGCACAACGGCTCGCTGATCCCGGTGTTCGGCCGGGACATCATGGTCCAGGCGTGGTACCAGGGCGGCATCTCGGTCTGGGACTTCACCGACTCGACCAAGCCGAAGGAGATCGGGTTCTGGGAGCGCGGTCCGCTCTCGGCCACCCAGCTCACCACCGGTGGCGCCTGGTCGACGTACTACTACAACGGGCACATCTACTCCAGCGACATCCAGAAGGGCCTGGACGTGCTGGAGCTGAACGACTGGCGGACGTGGACGGCCAACCTGGTCCGGTTCCGCGAGCTGAACGTGCAGACCCAGGCCGGCTACCTGAGCTGGTAGGGCCACGTCGGAAGGGCCCGGTCCCCGTCGGGGGCCGGGCCCTTGCGCGTACGGCGGGGTCAGTCCATCGGCAGCTGGTAGCGCCGCTCCTTGCCGGTCGCGGTGACCAGGTGCACCTCGCCGCTGCGCAGCCCGTACGTCACCGACCAGCGGGTGTGGCCCTGCCGCACCTGGTCGAGGATCCGCAGCGCCGCCGGGGCGTCCACCCGGGCGCCGGAGCTCTCCAACGCGGCCGCGATGGCCCCGTACCGGCGGTCGGCGCGCCGCTCCTTTTCGGACACCCCGACCACCGGCACGTTGGTCAGCGCCTGCCAGCGGCCCTCGCCGCGCTGGACCCGCATCGTCCCGTCCACGAACTCGACCACGGCCGAGCGGCCGGTCGCGTCGGCGAGCAGGTAGTGCAGCGGCGGCCCGCCGTCGAAGTCCAGGTTGTACCGGCCGAAGACGGCCACCGCCTCGTCGACCGTGGCGGCCCGATCGAGCACCAGTCGCAGGATGCGCACCGAGCCGACCGTGGGGCGGCCCGGCACCGGAGTGACCGTCGCGTGGTCGTCGGCGGCCAGGCCGACCGCGAGCCCGCGCTCGTTCATGCCGTCGAAGGGCAGCAGCGGCGCGTCCAACAGCCGCCGGTCGCCGGTCGGATCGGCGCCGATCCCGAGGTACGACAGGTCCACCAGGGACACCGAGGCGTAGCCGTCCGGCGGGTCGGTACGCAGCACCATCGCCGGGTTGGCCGCCCAGTCGAAGTTGCGGGCGAACAGCGGCCGGGCCGGTTCGCCGCTGGCGGCGAAGAGCGAGCAGCCGAACGGGCTCGCCTCGGGCTCCGCGTCGGCGCCGACCGTCGCGTCGTACCGGCCGACGTAGGTCATCTCGTACAACGGCAGTTTGTCGACCCGGCGCAGGCTGGCCAGGGTGCGCCCGACCTCGTCGGCGTCCTGCCGGGACGCGGCCGGCACCCGGTCGCCGGCCGGCGCGGGCGGCGTGTCGTCGGTGCCGGCGCAGCCGGTGGTGGCGAGCAACAGGGCGAGCCCGGCGCCCAGGAGAGTCCTCCGCATATCTCCGGAACGCTATGGGAGACCCCGGGGGTTGTCCACCGACCGAGGGCGACACCAGTTTTCCGTTTCGGGCATCCGGGTACCTGGATCCGGACGGACGAGAGGAGAGCGCCCATGAAGCGCAACGAATACCACGTGGTGCCGAACGACGGCTCCTGGAAGGTGGAGCAGGGCAGCCGGAGCCTCGGCTCGTACGACACCAAGCACCGCGCGGTCGAGGAGGGCCGCAAGGTGGCGCACGCCAACGAGCCGAGCCAGCTCGTCGTGCACACCGCCGACGGAAAGATCGAGACCGAGTACACCTATCGGGACGATCCCTTCCCGCCCGCCGGCTGACCGGCGCGCTCCCTCCGGCGGCCTGCCGGAATCGCCTGGGTCACCGGCGGCTCCGGCAGGCCGTCGGTTCATGAGCGGGCACGGGCGTCGACGGGGTGCCGGTCGCGCCTCAGCCGGCCGGTATCCGGGCGAGCTGCTCGGCGATGGCCGCCTCGGTGAGCTCGGGCCGGCCCCCGGGCCGGCCCCCGGTGGCTCCGGCCGCGGCCACGGCGCGCCGGGCGGTACGCTCGCGCGGCTCGCCCCGCAGCAGCCCGGCGGTGAGCGCGGCGACGAAGGCGTCCCCGGCGCCCGTGGTGTCGACGGTCGGGGTCTCGCTCAGCGGCACGAAGAGATCGGCGTCGGGCCAGGCGAAGGCGTTGCCCACCCCGGCCACCTCGACGGCGACCAGGGACGGCCCGCGCCTGAGCAGTTCCCGGGCGGCGCGCAGGCCGCCGGCCGGGTCCGCCGGTGCGGCGCCGAGAAGCAGCCGTGTCTCCTGGGCGTCGGCGCGCAGGACGTCGGCGAGGGCCAGCAGCTCGACGTCGCCCGCCCGGTCCGTCGGCGCCCCGTCGAGCACCACCAGGCGGCCCGCCCGGCGGGCGCAGCGGGCCGCGGCCAGCGCCGCCGCCAGCGGTTGCTGTAGCTGCACCACCACCACCCGGGCGGTCCGCAGCAGCGCCGCGGCGGCGAGCACGTCCTCGGCGGTGAGCAGGGTGCCCGGTGGCAGATCCTGCACGTAGTGCCAGTGGCCCTGCTCGTCGACCAGGTCGACGATCAGGCCGGTCGGGGTGCCCGGCCGGCGGAGCACGGCCCGCACGTCGACGCCGTCGGCACGGGCCTGGGCCAGCAGCCCGTCACCGACCTCGTCGTCACCGAGGACACCCAGCAGTCCGATGTCGACGCCGAGCTGGGCCAGGCCGACGGCTTGGTTGGCGCCCTTGCCGCCGAGCAGCTCCCGCCGGCGTCGCACCGGCGCCGTCCCGGAGGCGGCCGGGAGCTCGTCGACCAGCAGGACGAGGTCCCGGGCCACCTGACCCACCACCATCACGTCCGGTTCCGCCATGCCGGGCTACTACCCGCCCGCGCCGCCGGCATGTCCGTCGCTGCCGGGTACCCGGATCGCCCCGCAAGTGCGGCGTCGCCCGCTCGGGGCCCGGGCTCACCGGACCGGTGCCCTGCGGGTGGGACGGGGCCCGACCAGCCGGCGGACCAGCGGGGCGGCGTTCCACCTCGCCGCCCCGACCAGGTCCCGGGCGTGCTCCAGCACGGTGTAGTCGGGGCGGGCCAGCCCGTCGGCGATGGCCCGGTCCAGGTCGTTGCCGCAGCGGGTGAGCACGCTGTCGAAGTCGCGGCGGACCGGCTCCAGCAGGTCGTAGCCGAACCGGCGGTGCAGCCGGGAGAAGAACGGCCGGTAGAGCCGGGTCCGCTCGTGCAGACCCGAGGAGTACGACATCGGGTTCTTCGGCCGCCGCCGGATGTAGTCGGGCAGCACGTCGGCGAACGCCCGCCGGACGATCCACTTCTCCTGCCCGTCGCGCATCTTGAGCGCCAGCGGCAGCCGCATCGCCAGCTCCACCACGCTGAGGTCGAGGAATGGCAACCGGGCCTCCACCCCGTGCCCCATGCTGGCCCGGTCGACCCGCTGCAACTCCGTACGGCAGAGGTTGCGGATCTTGTGGAGGAAGAGCCGGCGGGCCCGGTCGGGGCCGACCTGGTGGTACATCGGGTAGCCGCCGAACAGCTCGTCGGAGCCGTCGCCGGTGAGCACCACCTTGATCCCCAGCTCGTGCAGCCGGCGGAAGATCGGCACGGTGACCACGGCGTTGATGATGTCGCCGTACTCGGTCAGCTCGGAGATCCGGATCGCCTCGCGGACCTCGGCCAGCCGGATGTCGCGCGGGCGCAACTCGATGACCTCGTGCGGCACGCCGAGGTCGGCGGCGAGCCGCCGCGCGTACGCCACGTCAGGGCTGTCCGGCACCCCGACGGTCACCGCCACGCAGTCCGGATGCAGCTCGCGGACGTGCAGCAGCGCCAGCGAGCTGTCCAGGCCGCCGGAGAGCACCACCCCGACGGGGAGGTCGGTGTCCACCCGCATCCGGATGCTGTCGCTGATCGCGGCCCGGACGAGCAGGGCGGCCTCGTCCGGGTCGTCCACCTCGGGCAGTCCCGCGCCGAGGGCGAGCAGGTCGAGGTACGCCGCCAGCTCCACCCGCCCGTCCGGGTCGGCCCAGCCGTGGTGCCCGGGCGGCACCTCGTCGACCGGGGCGCGCAGCCCGACCAGCGCCTTGACCTCCGAGGCGACGTGCAGGCAGCCGGGCGTGCGGGCCCAGTAGAGCGGCTTGACGCCGAGCGGGTCCCGGGCCAGGTAGACCCGGCCGGTGGCGCGTTCGGCGACGGCGAAGGCCCACTCGCCGCGCAGCCGGTGCACCGCCCGCTCACCCCAGCGCAGGAACGCGGCGAGCACCACCTCGGTGTCGCTCGCGGTGCGGAACGGGTGTCCGGCCCGGGTCAGCTCGGCGCGCAGCTCGTGGTGGTTGAAGACCTCGCCGTTGTAGCAGAGGACGTACCGCCCGTCGGCGGAGGTGAACGGCTGCACGGCCCGGTCCCGGTCGACGATTCGCAGCCGCCGTACGCCGGCGAGCAGGCCGTTCTCCTGCCGGGTCTCGGTGACCTCGCCCCGGGGGGTGAGGACGGCGAGCATGCGGCGGAAGATCGCCGGGTCGGCCTCGGGGCCGGCGCTGAGCGCGATGCCGCACATCCGCCTCAGGCCCCCATCTCCGCCTCGTAGGCCGAGCGCAGCCGGGCGCGGGCGCCCGGTGCCAGGCACACGTGCCAGGCCTGCCCCTCGTCGACCACGTTGATCTCACCGGCGGCCTGCCGGGCGAGCAGGATCTCAGCGAGGGTGTCCCGGACGCCGAAGCGCGTGAACCAGGCCATCTCCACGTCCACCGCCCAGCCGAGGCAGTGCCCGCTGGGCACCATCGCGGCGTACCCGAGACGGCGCAGCTGGTACTGGTGCTCGGCGCTGCGCACCAGGCTGGTCACCCAGAGCGGCGGGGTGGCCGGCGGGGTGGCCCGGGCCAGCTCACGAGCCAGGTCGTTGAGGAGCGCCACCACCTCGCGCCGGGTGCGCCGGAACTTCACCCCCGCGGTGCGCGGGGTGGCGTCCGGGCGGAGCTTGCGGCGCACCGCCCGTACGCCCCGGCCGAGCACGGTGGTCGGCTGCTCCTGGTACCGGAAGGCGAGCAGCCCGCGCCGGCGCAGCCACTCCAGGTCGACCAGGTCCGGATGGGTGTCGACCTGGTCGTCGGTGAGGAAGGTGGTGGTGTCGCGCCACCACATCACGTCGATGCGGGAGAGCAGGTAGATCCGGACCAGCGCGGTCAGGTCGCTCGCCGAGGTCCGCTCGTTGGGCTGGTAGCGGGCCATCTCCAGCAGCAGCGTCTCGCGGGCGCCGATGAACCCCTGCGGGGTCGCGTCGAGCACCGCGGCGATCGCCGGCTCCCGCAACCGCTGGTCGAGCAGCACCTGGCGGGCCGCGCTGGACGTCGCGTCGGCGAGCGCGCCCACCTCAACCAGCAGCTCCGCCACGGCCTCGCGGTACGCGTCGAGGTCCGGCGGGGCGGTCGGCACCGCGCGGGCCGGGGCCGGCGGGGGTGACCGGCGTGCCGGGGCGGGCGAGGAGACGGACGGGCCGGGCTGGGGGCCGGAACTTCGGCTGGGCACACGCATGGTCGGGTCCTCTCCCGGTACGACACGGTGCGGATGAACCTGAAACACACCGTAAGCACCCGGAACAGGGAAAGTCCGAGCAATCCTCCCATCCACCCCTAAGGGCGACGACCGGTCGCTGTCATCCGCTGCACGTCCGCGTACGACGGCAGCGCCGGATCCGGCTCCACCGTCCCCGTCCGGACGGCGTCGGCGGTGCGGACCACGGCGGCCAGCGCCGCCCGGAAGAGCAGCGAGCCGGTGCTGACCCGGGCCACCCCGAGGCGGCCGAGCGCCGCCGGCGACGGCCCGCCCGGCTGGGCCAGAACGTTCAGCGGCGCGTCGACCGCGTCGGCCAGCCGCCGGACGACGTCCGGGTCGCCGACCCCCGGGACGAAGAGGCCGTCCGCCCCGGCCCGCCGGTAGGCCCGCGCCCGCGGCAGCGCCTGCTCCAGCGGGTCGGGCAGGCCGAGCCACCAGGCGTCGGTGCGGGCGTTGACGAAGAGCCCGGGCACCCGGGCCCGGACCGCCTCGATCTTGGCCACCACCAGGGCCGGATCGGCGAGGCTGCCGTCGGGCCGCCCGTCCTCCAGGTTGATTCCGGCCACGCCGAGGGCCGCCAGCTCGGCGGCGTAGCCGGCGACGGCCGACGGGTCGTCGCTGAAGCCGGCCT
The DNA here is from genome assembly GCF_018070095.1 of Micromonospora sp. U56. Lineage (NCBI taxonomy): Bacteria > Bacillati > Actinomycetota > Actinomycetes > Micromonosporales > Micromonosporaceae > Micromonospora > Micromonospora sp. U56. The sequence continues at coordinate 612 of NZ_JAGPYL010000111.1, read as the reverse complement.
CGACGTCCACGGTCACCAGCACCGGCAACCGGACCAGCAGCTCGGCGAGGCGGAGGGTCTCCTCGGCGGTGGCCGCCAGCCCGTCCGGCCGGCCGGCGGCCGCGGCCACGCCGAGGCTGGTGGTGCCCACCGCCGGATGGCCGGCGGCGGCCAGGGCGGCGCCGGAGGCGTGATCCCAGGCGTTGGGCAGCACCAGCGGCCGGCCGGGGCGGTGCAGGGCGCGGAAGGCGGCGTGGCGGTCGCTCACCGGAGCACCGCCGGGCGGGTGCGCGGGACGCGGGGCGGGTGCTCCGGTCGGGGCGCCGGACCGGCCCGGCGTTCGCGCAGCACGTCCACCACCCCGGTGGCCAGGGCCAGCGCGTGCCGTTCACCCGGGCAGCCGTGCGGGCCGGCGCCGAAGGTCAGCACCGACCGGCCCGGCGCGAACCGGTCCGGCGCGGTGACCACCGCCGGGTCCCGGTTCGCCGCGTCGAAGCGCAGCACCAGCTCCGCGCCGGACGGGACCGGCTGCCCGCCCACCCGGGCCGGGCGGGCGGCGATCCGGCGGGTGGCGCGTACCGGCGGGTCGAGGCGCAGCACCTCGGCCAGCAGCGCCCCGGCGGTGCCCCCGTC
>NZ_JAGPYL010000110.1:0-21053 GCF_018070095.1 Micromonospora sp. U56 | reverse complement strand
GTCGGTGCGCCGGGTCGGTGGCGGTGCCCGCCCGGCCATCGGCTGTCGTGCCCTCGCAGGGTGCGGTCACCGGACCCTGGCCGGTGGCTGGCCCGGACTGGTCGACCCGGTCGACGCGGGGCTCAGCGGGACCGGCGGGCGGCAGCGCCTCCCGGTGCGGGTGGGCGCCGCCATCGCCCGGCCTGCTGTGGGACCGGTCGTTGAATCCGGCGGCGGGGCCGGGTACCGCCGGACGGATCCGCCAAGCTGCCGGCCCCGGGTGAGCGCCGGCGCCACGCCCTGGGGACCGGTCGACCTCCGCCGACCTCCCGACCCGTCGCTCGGGTTGCCCGGACCGGTGGTGTTCCGGCCGGCCGGGCCCGGAATGCGCCGGCGGCGGTCCCGGCCGGGAGTCCGGCGCTGCGGCTCCCGGCCGGCCGCTCGGGTCGGAGACGCCGGGCAACCCGCCGGCGGCCGAAGAACTCGGCCCGGCTGTGCCGATGACGCCGTCGGGCCGGTTGCCCGCAGTCACGGGCCCGGGACGGGGGTCCGCGCCGGAGTCGCCGGCCCACGAACCCACGCCCGTGCCGGGCTCGCCAGGCCACGAGCCCCCGTTGGGGTCGCCGCGCCGCGCGCCGACGGCGGCGTCGGCTTCACCGGGCCACGAACCCAGAACCCCGCCCGGGTGGTGGGGCCACGAGTCCCCGGCCATTCCCGGCGGGACCGGACCGGTCCGGGGCAGAGCCGGCGTACCGGAGCGGGCGGGCGGCCGGTTGCCACCCACCCCGTCGGCGGGCTCGCCCCGTGGGTCGCGCGCACCTGCGGACGGCCCGGCGTCCGACAGGGCGTCCGAGTCGACGTCCAGGCCGCGCAGCAGGCCGGGGGCGTGCGCGGCGACCAGGCGCAGCCAGTGCTCCGGCGGCTGGCCCGGCCGGCGCGGCACGTCCCGCCTCGCCTCGGCCGACGGCACCTCCGGTCTCGCCTCGGGCCGGCCCGGCGTCGCGTGGGCCGGCGGCAGGTCCGGTGTCGTCCCGGCCGGGGAGCCACCGGCGCTCGGGGCGGGATCCCACCGCTCGACGGCGTCGGCGGCGTCCCGCAGCCGCCGGGCCAGCCAGCTACGCGGTCCTGGGCGCGGCGGCGGCACTGCCCGACTCCAGCTCCAGGCCCTCGTACGCCAGGGTGAGCGCCTCGATGGCGATCTCCTGGGAGAGGGTGTGCAGGTGCGCGCCCCGCCACCGCATGGGCCACGCGTTGATCATGTTCCAGCGCAGCGCCTCGCTGGTGCCGGCGGCGTCGAGCAGCACCACCGAGACGTTGCGGCGGTTCACCGTCCCCCGGGCCGCGGCCTGCACCCAGTCCCACAGCTCGCGGGAGGAGGTGAGCCCGAAGTGCAGGGTCACCGGGGCGTAGTCCACCTGGCCGGGCACGGCCCGGATCCGGTCGTTGCCGGCCTCCCGGTACGCCCGCCGGGCGATCGTCACCTCCAGGCCGCTGACCTCCGTGAAGTGCCCGTTGGTGATGCCGTTGATGAGCAGCTTGAAGTTGTAGGCCCGGTACGGGTCGACCGGTGCGCCCGGTTGCGGCGTGGCGGGGGTCGTCATTGTCAGCCTCCGATCGTCTCGGTCTCGGTGCCACCGGCCCACTGGCTGAGCTTGAACACCACGAACTCCGCGGGCTTGACCACCGCGATGCCGATGTGGGCGACCACCATGCCGGCGTCGCGCACGTCGGCCGGGTTGATCTCCTCGTCGCACTTGACGAAGAACGCCTCCTCGGGCGTACGCCCGAGCAGGGCGCCGTCGCGCCAGACCCGGGTGAGGAAGGCGCCGATGTCGCGCCGGATCGAGCGCCACAGCGAGAAGTCGTTCGGCTCGAAGACCATCCACCGGGTGCCGTTGGCGATGGCCTGCTCGATGGAGATGGAGAGCCGCCGCACGTTGAGGTAGCGCCACTCGCTGGCCTCGGCGGCGAGCGTACGGGCGCCCCACACCCGGATGCCCTCGCCGGCGAAGTAGCGGATCACGTTGACGCCCTTGGGGTTGAGCACGTCGTGCTCGGGGCGGGTGACCAGGTACTCCAGGTCGACGGCGCCGCGTACCGGCTCGTTGGCCGGTGCCTTGTGCACCCCGCGCAGCCCGTCGGTGCGGGCCCAGATGCCGGCCATGTGCCCGCTCGGTGGGGTGAGCACCAGCTCGCCGCTGAGCGGGTCGCGTACCCGCAGCCAGGGGAAGTAGCAGGTGCCGAAGTCCGACTGCCGGGGCCGGTACGCGGTGGTGCCGCCGTCGTCGTCGGCCGGCTTCGCCGTACCCTCGGCGGGTTTGCCGTCGGCGGCGCGGGGGGCCCGGGCGGAGCTGGGGGTGGCGACCCGGGTCAGCGCCGAGATGTCGTCGATGCCCGGGGGCGGGTCGCAGATCGCCACCATGGTGCGCAGCCGCTCGGCCATGCTCAGCAGCGCCTCGTGCGAGACCGGGTCGTGGAAGCCGGGGGCGGCGAGGATGGAGACCTCGTCGACGGCCTCCAGCAGTTGCAGGCCGGTGCGGCGCTGGCCGCCGCCGGTGAGCTGGCCGTCCTCGCCGACGTTGACCACCCAGCACCGGGTGCCGCCGTTGTCGAGGAAGCCGAAGACGGCGCGGGCCAGCGGCGTGCTCTCCGGGCGTTCGCCGCCGGCGTAGAGCCGCAGGAACTCCGACCAGCTGTTCACCGGCATCGCCCGGTCGACGTGGGCGCCGCGGTCCGGGGCGATGCCGACGAACGCGGCGGTGCTCATGCCGACCGGCCCGATCGGGTGGGCCCCGCTCGGCACCTCCTCGACGTAGATGCCGGGGGAGAAGTAGTTGGGCATCGGTCCTCCTGGTGCGCGGGGCGGTCCGGGTCAGCGGGCCGGGGGTTCGCAGACGATGACGAGGTCGGTGTCGGCGGGGTCGACGTCGGCGGTCAGGGCGTGGCCGCGGCCGACCAGGCGCAGCCGGACCGGGCCGGGCTGCGCGGGGTCGTCCGGCACGCCGGTGAGCCGGAACCGGCCGGCCGGGTCGGTGTGCGTGGCCTGCGAAGTGCCGACCAGTTCGACCCGCATCGCGGCGAGGGGCTGCTCCTGCGGGCCGACCACCCGGCCGTCCAGGGGGCGCATCGGCAGCTGCCGCAGCCGCAGCGGGCGCAGCACCGGCGGCGCCGTCGGCAGCGGCCGGGCCACCTGCGCGGGTACGTCGATCAGCAGCGCCGGCCGGGGCGGCACGCCGAACGCCCGCCACAGCTCCGGGTCGCCGGCCTCCAGCAGCACCGCCGGCTCCCCGTCGACGACCGCGGCGGCGAGCACCCGGTCCAGCCGGGGCAGCGCCGCCGGGCCGGCGGCGCTGAGCAGGTAGCGAATCGTGAAGCGGTACGGCTCCCGGTTGCCGGTGCCGCGGGTCTGCCGGCCGGGCCGCAGCTCCAGCGGCCAGACCGTCAGCCCGTCGGCGGGTCCGCCGTCGGCGGGCGGGCCGACCGGGACGACCTCGCCCGCCGCCGTGGCCAGCCACGCCGCCAGGTCGGCGGTGGCCGCCTCGACCGGTCCACGCCCGTCGTCGGTCATCGCGGCGGGCTTCCCTGGATCCGGTACGCGATGGCCTCGTTCCAGACGTGCGGGTAGACGCCGATCTCGAAGTACCGGGTGAAGGCGTTGATCGGCGCGTTGGTGTGGTCGTGCCAGAGCAACCAGACCGGGGCGATGGTGAAGAGCACGTAGTTGAGCAGGACCAGCGGGATGTAGAGCGGGCCGAGCAGCCGGCCCTGGAAGATGTGCACGTCCTCGTGCCGCTGGATGCCGGGGCTGGAGCCGGCGCAGACCGTGCCGATGGTGGTGGCGTACCGCGGGGAGACGCCTTCCACGACGTCGACCCGGCAGCTGTGCTGCGAGGTGGTCCGGTCGAGCTGGTGGCCGAAGATCAGGTGTACGGCGAGGTAGACCGCGCCGACGGCGGTGTTCAGCAGGCTCCAGGTGTGGTCCACCACGAAGAGCCAGACGCCGCGGGTGTCCGGGCCGTACACCCGGGCCGAGGCGACCGCCCAGCCGAACGGGCCGCCGACGAGCAGCCCGGCGACGGCGCCGATCAGCAGGCCGAGGGTGCCGCCGGCCCAGCCGCCGAGCGCGGCGCCGAGGATGATGTGGACGGCGGCGCTGATGATTCCGAAGACCATGACGCTCACCTCTCTCAGACCCAGGAACGGATGTAGCGGGGCTCGCCACCGCCCTGGGCGATCCGGCTCGACGACGCCTGCGTCGCCTGCCGGTTGCCCGGCGGCAGCTGGTTGATGCCGAGGGCGGCCGAGAAGATGATCAGGCCGTTGAAGAAGGCGATGATCCACTTTTCGGCGCCGACGTCCGTGGCGAACGCGGCGGTCAGGTAGGACAGCGCCAGGGCGACGCCCAACGCGATCCACTTGCGGGCCTTGTCGCCCGCGGGTCCGAGCAGGCCGCCGACGACGTTGGCGGTCAGCAGGGTGGCGGCGCTCGCGCCGGTGAGGCTGCCGAGGGCGGGCCAGGTGAAGAGATCGTTCACGGCGATCTCCCTTCGGGTGGTGCCGGGAGGGTGGTGTGGTGTGGTGAGGTGCGACGGCCGGGTTGGTGCGCCCGGCCCGGCCGCCCGGGTGGTGGCGATGTCCGGCCCTGACGGGGTCAGACCGGCCTCGGATGCTCCGCCGGTGGCGTGGCGGCCGGCGCGACGGCCGCGCCCGTCGGCGCCGCGGCGGGGGCGGCGGCGGACCGGCCCCGTCGGCGCAGCAGCAGGACGGCGACGACCGCGCCGACCACGAGCAGTACGACCACGGCCCCGACGACCAGGAGCCAGGGGAACGACCCGCCTTCGTCACCGCCGGGGGAGGCGGCCGCCGTGGCGGACGGCGAGGACTTCGGCGCCGCCTCGGCCACCGCCCGCAGCTCGAGCGGCTTTTCCTGGTTGGCGACGACCTTCCAGGTGACCGAGCGGCCGATGCGCGTGCCGTTGGTGTCGATCACCCGACCGGGAAAGGTCAGGGAAATCTCGAACGACATCAACTGCATGAACCTCGCCTGGTTCAACGGATCCTGTTCGGCCACCTTCCCGCCGTATTTCTTCGGATCGAGCGGGAGGCTGAACCGGTAGAGATCGTCCTCCCGGACCAGTTTCACGCTCTCGCTGGTGAAATCCTTCAGCGGAGTGTGGTGGTAGGTGATCAGGGAACCGTAGAAGCCTTCATTCTCGTAGACCCGCTCCTCGCCCTTCGGCAACGTGGGGATGTTCTGCCGGAGTTCGGCGAAGCCGACCTGGACGGTCCTGTTGTCGGTGGTCAGGAACCGTTTGTCGGCGGTCAGCAGCAGTTGCCCGTCGATCGTGTCGTCGGCGTTGACGGTCAGGCCGATGTTCAGCTGCATGCACCCGGTGAGCACCGCCACCAGGGCGAGACACACCGCGAGGCGGAATGCCCTGCCGCGGTCGAGTCTCGCATTCATGCCAGCAGTGTGTGTGATCGCCCTCACTATCCGCAGTCAGCGATCAGTCACAACGGTGTCACCGATCTTACCGGCCCCTTGTCCCTTTCGGCTGACGCCGGAAATGGGCGCGATCGATATTCTGGAGGGTTGGCCGGACGCAATTTCGACGCTCCGCCCCGGGGAGGGCGGTGACGGAATTCGGCCAGGGTGGACGGTGCCCGCGACGAGCCGCCGAGCGACGGGCCGGCCCGACGGCGGGCCGGCATCGGCGCCCGGCTGTGCGGAAGGCTTGCCGAGCGAATACTGGACATCTAGTATCCAGAATATGAAGATGGCCGAGGGCGTCGAGTGGGCGCTGCACAGCTGCCTCAACATGACCTGGCTGGAGCCGGGGCGGGCGGTGTCGGCCGCCCGGCTGGCCGCGTTCTACGGGCTGCCCACGGCGTACCTCAACAAGCAGTTGCAGGCCCTGGTGCGGGCCGGGATCCTCCGGTCCGTCTCCGGCCCGCGCGGCGGGTTCCGACTGGCCCGCGCCCCCGAGGAGATCACCCTGCTCGACGTGGTGACCGCCATCGAGGGGGCGGAGGAGGCGTTCCGTTGCGCGCAGATCCTCCGCCAGGGGCCGGGGGGTCGCGCCGATGTCGACTACCGGCAGGCCTGCCTGATCTCCCAGGCGATGCGCCGCGCCGACCTGGCCTGGCGGCGGGAGTTGGCCGGGCAGACCCTCGCGCAGCTGCGGAAGGCGGTCGGCGACCGCTACCCGGACACCCCGCGGAACACCCGTGAGCGCCTCGTCGCGCCCCCGTCCTGAGCATCGTCCCCATCAGAAGGCGAGCATCATGACCACGGCACCCCTGCATGTCCGCGCCGACGACGCCACCGTCCTCGCCGACGGCCCGACCAGCCTGATCACCCTGCTCGGTGATGCCGGCGAGACCGGCGGCGCGCTCACCGCCAACCGGGCCACCTTGCACACCGGCTCGCCTGGCGCCCCACCGCACCTGCACACCCGCGCCGCCGAGACGTTCTTCGTCCTCGACGGGGTCCTCGACGTGCTGGTGGCCGACGAGATCCGCACCCTGCGCCGCGGCGACTTCCTGCTCGTCCCCGCGCACACCCCGCACGCCTTCGCCCCGGCCCGCGGCGAGTCCGCCGACGTGCTGGTGGTCTTCACCCCCGGCATCGACCGGTTCGACTACTACCGGCTCCTCGAGCGGGTGTACCGGGGCGAGGCCGATCCGGCCGAGATCGCCGCCAGCGGACAGCGCTACGACAACCACTACGTCGACAGTCCGCTGTGGCGCGACCGCCCCTGACCGCGCCGCCCGCCGGGCCCGGCCACCGTGGCGGGCCCGGCGACCAGGCTGACCGGGTGCGTCTCGTCGCCTGCGTGCTGCTCGTCGACCCGACCGGCCGGCTGCTGTCGCGGCTACGCGACGGGCACGCCCCGTACCATCCGCAGGTCTGGGGGCTGCCGGGCGGGCGCGGGGAACCGGGGGAGACGGCCGTGTCGACGTGCTGACCCGCTTCCTGGCCTCGCCCGAATACGCCGGCCTGGCCGCCGCCGGTCGCTGACCGCCGGGTCGGTCGAGGCCGCCGGGTCGGTCGAGGCCGGGGCCGGTCCGCTCAGTCGCGTGGCGGGTGCCAGTCGGCGTACCGGGCCGCCTGGCGCAGCGTGACGCGGGACGGGGTGAGCCGGATCAGGGTGTCGCGGCGCGTGACCGCCACCGGGTGGCGCAGCTGCTGGCCGACGCGGCCGGCGCGGGCCGAGGCCCGGGCCACCGCCTGGCTGCGCGGGCGGCGCTCCCGGTCGTAGCGGGCGAGCGCGGCGTCGAGGTGTGCCGGCCCGCCGGCGCAGGCCGCGCCGAGGGTGACCGCGTCCTCGATCGCCTGGCAGGCGCCCTGACCGAGGAACGGGGTCATCGCGTGCGCCGCGTCGCCCAGCAGTGCCACCCGACCGCGCACGTAGGACGGCAGTGGCGTGCCCAGGTGGTGCAGGTCGTGCCGCAGCACCTGCTCGGGCCGGGTGGCGGCGAGCAGCGCCGGGACGGGGTCGTGCCAGTCGCCGAAGCGCTCCCGCACGGCGGCCAGCTCGTCGGGGGCCCGCCCGCCGGGTGGGGCGGTCACCGCGGCGTACCAGTAGGCCTGGTCGGCGCCGAGCGGGACCATGCCGAACTCGGCGCCCGGGCCCCAGCTCACCGCGGTCGGCAGCGGGTCGTCCCAGCGGATCGCCGCCCGCCACGCCGTCGTCCCGCTGTACGTGGGCCCGGGGTGCTCCGGCCAGAGCCGGGACCGCACGGCCGAGCGCAGCCCGTCGGCGCCCACCACCAGGTCGGCGGCGAGTTCGGCGGGCTCTCCGCGCCAGCGGTGCCGCACCCGGGCGCCGTCCGGGCCGGTCGTCACGTCGACCACCTCGGCGTCGGTGCGCAGCGCGGCCGCCGGCAGGGCGTCGCGCAGGACGCCGTGCAGCCTGCCCCGGTGGGCCCCGAGCGCAGTGGTGCCGAGCTGCCGGGTCAGGTCGGCGCCGTCGACCCGGGACAACCAGCGCCCGCTTCGGGTGCGCAGCCCGCCGGGGGCCTCGGCCCGGCCGTGCGCGCGGACGGCCGCGCCGACGCCGAGCGCGTCCAGCCCCCGCAGCGCGTTGGACATCAGGGTCAGCCCGGCGCCCACCTCGCCCAGTTCCGGCGCGCGTTCGAGCACGGTGATCCGCCAGCCCGCCCGGTGCAGGGCGAGGGCGGCGGCCAGGCCACCGATCCCGCCGCCGACCACCACCGCGTGTCCGTCCATCCCGACCGCCCTTTCTACAACTGTAGAAGTTCATACTACAGCTGTAGAACACCGACGAGGAGGCCCGGATGAACGCTCGGTCCGCGCGGGTGGCGGCGTTGGCCGACGCGGCGATCGCGCTGCTCGCCGAGGGCGGGATGCGGGCGCTGACCCACCGGGCCGTCGACGCCCGGGCCGGGGTGCCGGTCGGCACCACGTCGGCGTACCTGCGGACCCGGCAGGCGCTGATCGAGGCGGTGGTACGCCGCCTGGTCGACCTGGACCGGGCCGACCTGATGGACCGCGAACTGCCCACCGACGCGCCGCCCCCCGGGCCGCCGCCGCGGCTCACCCCGACCGACCTCGACCACCTCGCGGTGGCCACGGCGCAGGTGCTGGACCGCTGGCTCACCGTCGGACGGGACCGCAGCCTCGCCCGCTACGCCTGCCTGCTGGAGGCCGTGCACCGACCCGAGCTGCGGCCGATCCTGGCGCACGGCACCGTGCTGCGCGAGCAGGCCCGGGCGCTGCTGGCCGGCGCCGGCGCGGCGGACCCGCGGCGGCAGGGCGACCAGTTCGTCGCCTTCGTCGACGGGCTGCTCTTCGACCGCCTCGTCGGCGCCGGTGCGCTCAGCGCGCCGCCGCCCGGCAGCCCGGAGAGCCGCGAGGACCTGCGCTCCGCCGTCCGCGCCCTGCTCCGCGCCTTCACCGGCGTCTGACCTCTCCGACCCGGCCGGGTCTCCGGTCCTCGGCAGGCCGTGATCGCCTGACGGTCGGGTCGCCAATCCTCGGTGGAGCGACGGCCCGGCGGTGAGTTCGGTCAGGCGACCGGGGTGCGGGTGCGGTGGTCGCGGGGGCTGATGCCGCGTACCCGACGAAAGGCGGTGCTCAGCGCGAACGGGCTGCCGTAGCCGACTCGGCGGGCGACCGCGCCGAGGGTGGCGTCCGGTTCGCGCAGCAGGTCCGCCGCGAGGCTCAGCCGCCAGCCGGTCAGGTAGGCCATCGGCGGCTCGCCGACCAGCTCGGTGAAGCGGCGGGCCAGCGCGGCCCGGGACACCCCGACCTCGGCGGCCAACGACGCCACCGTCCAGGGGCGCGCCGGATCGTCGCGCAGCAGGCGCAGGGCCGGTCCGACCACCGGGTCGGCCGCCGCCGCGTACCAGGAAGGGGTGGCGCCGGGCCGGTCGAACCAGGTCCGCAGCACGGCGATCAGCAGCAGGTCGAGCAGCCGGTCGAGGACGGCCTCCTGGCCGGGGGAGTCCCGCACCACCTCGTCGGCGAGCAGCCCGACCAGCGGGCTGTGCCACTCGTCGGCCCGGACCACCAGCAGCGCGGGCAGCGCGGCGAGCAGCCGCCGGTTGACCTCGCCCGGCAACTGGTACGTCCCGGTCAGCAGCGCCGTGCTGCCCGGTGTGCCGGTACCCCAGGTCCGCACCCCCGCCGCCGGGGTGGTGGTCAACGGCTCGCCGCGCAGCGTGGTGCACCGCTGGCCGGGGTGGATGACCACCTGCGGCGCGGTGGCCGGGTCGTCGGCGACGGTGTACGCGTCCGGGCCGCGTAGCACCGCCACGTCCCCGGGGTGCAGCAGCTCGGCGGAGCTGTCGTCGGGCACCACCCAGGCGGTGCCGCGCACCACGGCCACCACGGTCAGCGGCGCGCGGTCCTCGATTCGCAGCGCGAACGGCGGGTCCAGCAGCGAGCGGAGCAGGAACGCCCCCCGGGCGCGAGGGCCGTCGAGCAGGCCGGTCAGGAGATCCACGGTGGCGAGCGTAGACGCCCGCGTATGCCCACACGACGGCGAACCATTCAGCGTCTCACCGCCGATCGGTTGACTGTCCCCATGACGGAACACCTGACGACACTCGTCCTCGGCGGCACCGGCAAGACCGGTCGACGGGTCGCGCGGCGCCTCACCACGCTCGGCGTACCCACCCGGATCGGCTCCCGCGCCGGCACCCCGCCCTTCGACTGGACCGACCGGGACACCTGGGTGCCGGCGCTGCGCGGCGTCGGCGCCGTCTACCTCGCGTACCAGCCGGACCTGGCCGCGCCCGGCGCGGTCGCGACGGTCGGCGACCTCGCCCGGCTCGCCGTCGCGCACGGCGTGCGGCGGCTGGTGCTGCTCTCCGGGCGGGGCGAGCCCGAGGCGGCCGAGGCCGAGCGGGCCGTCGCGGCGAGCGGGCTCGACCCCACCGTGCTGCGGGCCAGCTGGTTCGCGCAGAACTTCAGCGAGGGACACCTGGTGCAGCCGCTGCGCGCCGGCGTGCTCGCGCTGCCCGTCGGCGACGTGCCGGAGCCGTTCGTCGACGCCGACGACATCGCCGAGGTCGCCGTCGCCGCGCTCACCTCCGACCGGCACGCCGGCGCCACGTACGAGCTGACCGGCCCCCGACTGCTCACCTTCGCTCAGGCGGTCGACGAGATCGCCGCAGCGGCCGGCCGTCCGGTGCGCTTCGTGCCGGTCACCAGCGCCGCGTACGCGGCCGAGCTGACCGCCGCGGGTGTCCCGGCGCCGGAGGTGGCGCTGCTGACGTACCTGTTCACCGAGGTCCTCGACGGCCGCAACGCCCGGCTGGCCGACGGGGTGCAGCGGGTGCTCGGCCGGCCGCCGCGCGACTTCCGGGCGTACGCGGCGGAGGCGGCCGGGGCCTGGCGACCCTGACCCGCCGGCCCGGCTACGGTGGGCCCGAACGCGGCGAGGAGGCGGCGATGGTCCGGTGGGGCTGGTTCCGGGAAGCCGCCGGGCGGCTGCGGCAGGGCTGGCTGCCGGTGGTCGAGACGACCCTGGCCGCGACGGTGGCGTGGATCCTGGCCACCCGGCTGGTCGGCCACCCGCAGCCGTTCTTCGCCCCCGCCGCCGCGCTGATCGTGCTCGGCCAGGCCCGGGGCCAGCGGGTCCGCCGGGCGGTCGAGGTGCTGCTCGGGGTCGCCGCCGGCGTCCTCGTCGCCGACCTGGTGGTGCAGGCGCTCGGACCGCGCACCAGCTGGACGGTGTTCACCGTCATCCTGCTCACCATCGCGCTCGCGGTGGCGGTCGGGGCGAGCACGGTCGCCGTGGTGCAGGCCGCGGTCTCCGCCCTCTACCTGGTGGTGGTCTCGCCACCGACCGAGTCGCTGGTGCCGTTCCGGTTCGTCGACGCGCTCATCGGCGGCGGGGTGGCGGTGGTGGCCAGCCAGCTGATCGACGCCCGGCGGCCGCTCGCCCCGCTGGTCGCCGAGTTCCGCCGCACCTACCAGGGGATGGCCGAGGTGCTGGCGGAGGTCGCCGCGGCCCTCGACGCCCGGGACGAGCCCGCCGCGCTGGCCGCCCTGGACCGGGCCCGCCACCTCGACGCCGCGGTGGAGCGGCTGCGCACCGCGGTGCTCGCCGCCGGCGAGGCGGTCCGGCTCAACGTCCGGCGCCGGCGGCACATCGGCCGGCTGCGCACCGTCGACGCCACGGTCGGCCAGCTCGACTACGCGGTCCGCAACGTGCGGGTCCTCGCCCGGGCCGGCGTGACGTTCAACCGGCTGCCCACCCCGGTGCCGCCCGAGCTCGGCGCGGCCCTGCGGGACCTGGCCGAGGCGGTCCGGGCGGCGGGCGAGGCGCTCGCCGCCGACCTCGACGGCGCGGAGGAGGCCGGCGACCGGCACGCGGCCCGCGCCGAGGCCGCCGGCCGGGCCGCGGTCGGCGTCGCCGGGCGGCTCTTCACCCACGGCCAGACCCTGCCGCTGGCGATGATCGTCGGGCAGGTCCGGGCCACCGCCATCGACCTGCTGCGGGGCGTACGGGCCGACGACGCGGCGGTGCTGGCCCGGGTCGACGAGGCGCTCGGGCTGCCCGCGCTCTGACCAGCATGTGGTAAGGAGCGCATCTGGCTTGTGGTCGTGACGAAACCGGTGTGTGATCAACGGCGAGACGCCGTACCACCGGAAGGACGCAAGCCGTGAGCCCACTCGTCACCGCGCCGAGCCCCGCCGTACCCCGGCAGGTGCTGGCCGCCCGCACCGGCGTCGCGGTGGTCTTCGCCCTCAACGGCCTCGCCGTGGCGTCCTGGTTCTCCCGGGTCCCCGCGGTCCGCGAGGCGCTCGGGCTCAGCGCCGGCCGGCTCGGCCTGCTGCTGCTGGCCATGTCCGGTGGCGCGGTGCTCGCCCTGACCACCGCCGGGCTGGTCACCCAGCGCCTCGGCGCGGCCCGCACGGTGGTGGCGTCCACCGTGCTGGTGGCGGTCGGGATGGCCGGCGTCGGGGTGGCCGCGGGGGTGGCTGGCTCGCTGCCCGCCGTGGCGGTCGCCCTGTTCGCCCTCGGCTACGGCTCCGGCACCTGCGACGTGGCGATGAACGTCGAGGGCGCCGCCGTCGAGAAGCGGCTGGGGCGCACCATCCTGCCCCGCTTCCACGCCGCCTGGAGCCTCGGCTCGGTGGCCGGCGCGGGCATCGGCGCGGGGGCCGCCCGCGTCGGGCTGCCGATCGGCGTGCACCTGGCGGTGCTGGCGGTGGTCGTGCTCGGCGGCACCGTCCTCGGCGCCCGGGCCTTCCTGGCCGCCCAGCCGGCACCGGACACCGCCGCCACCCGGCGCGGTGGCCTGCTCGCCGCCTGGCGGGAGCCGCGCACCCTGCTGCTCGGCCTGCTGGTGCTGGTGATGGCGTTCGCCGAGGGCAGCGCGAACGACTGGCTCGCGGTCGCCTTCGTCGACGGGTACGACACGAGTGAGGCCGTCGGCGCCGCCGTCTTCGCGGTCTTCGTCACCGGCATGACCATCGGGCGGACCGCCGGCACCGTCGCCCTCGACCGCTGGGGGCGGGTGCCCGTCCTGTTCGCCACCATCCTGCTCGCCGCCTTCGGCGCGGCGGTGGCGGTGCTGGCCGGCTCCGGGCCGGTCGCGATCGCCGGGGTGGCGCTCTGGGGGCTCGGCGCCTCGCTGGGCTTCCCGGTGGGGATGAGCGCCGCCGCCGACGACGAGGAGCGGGCGCCGGCGCGGGTCAGTGTGGTCGCGGTGCTGGGCTACACGTCGTTCCTCGCCGGGCCGCCCCTGCTCGGCCTGCTCGGCGACCGGGTCGGCATCCTGCACGCGCTGCTGGTGGTGCCGCTGCTGCTGCTGCCCACCCTGGCGCTGGTGCCGGTGACCCGGCCGCCGGCGCACCCCGCCAGCACATAGAACCTAACAGCGGCCGCCCCCGGGCGGTATCGGGTGCGCGGCCGACTGCGCAGCTCAGCCGTGCTGGCTAGGGTCGCCGGATGCCTACCGAAGAGATCACCGCCGCCGCCGCGGGCAACTGGACCCTGGGCGACCGCGCCGTGCGCCGGATGGGGTTCGGCTCGATGCGGACCACCGTCGACCCCGACCCGGACCGCGCGGTGCGGGTGCTGCGCCGCGCCGTCGAGCTGGGCGTGAACCACCTCGACACCGCCGCCTTCTACGTCTCGCCCGGCGGCACCCTGAACGTCGGCACCGGCCCCGCCCGGTACGCCACCGAGCTGATCCGCGCCGCGCTCGCCCCGTACCCGGAGGACCTGGTGATCGCCACCAAGGTCGGCTTCTCCTACGACCCGGCGACCGGCCTGCGCGAGGAGGCCACGCCGGCCCAGCTGCGCGCCCAGGTCGAGGAGAACCTGCGCCGGCTGGGCCGCGACCACCTCGACGTGGTGAACCTGCGGATCGTGAAGCGCCCCGGGCGGGACTCGGTGGCGGAGTCCTTCGGCGCGCTGGCCGAGCTGCGCGACGCCGGGCTGATCCGGCACCTCGGCCTGTCCAACGTCCGCCTGGACCACCTCGACGAGGCGCAGGCCATCGCCCCGGTGGTCTGCGTGCAGAACAGCTACGCCGTCGACAACCGGGGCGACCAGGACGCGCTGCTGCGCGAGTGCGGGGCGCGCGGGGTGGCGTACGTGCCGTTCTTCGCCCTCGCCGGCGTCCGGCGGGAGGCGGGCGCGGCGGCCGAGCACACCGCCGCCGTCCACGAGATCGCGCGGGCCCACGGCGCCACCCCGCACCAGGTACGCCTCGCCTGGACCCTGCACCAGGGGCCGCACGTGCTGGCCATCCCCGGCACCGGCGACGAGGCGCACCTGATCCAGAACGTCGCGGCCGGCGCGCTGCGGCTCTCCGCCGAGGAGCTGGCCGCGCTCGACTGAGCACGCCCGGTCAGCTCCCGCTCACCGGCCTCGCAGCCGACTGTCAGGTGACGGTGCTCCACTGGAGGGACGCCGACGAGAGGAGCGGGCAGATGGGCTGGTTCAGCCGGCGGTCCCGGGCCGCCGTCCCCACCCCGACCAAGCTCGACCGGGAGGCCACCCGCGAGGACCTGGCCGCGCTGGAGGAGTTCGTGACGAGCCGGCAGGGCGTGGAGTTCTACCTGGAGCCGGAGACCACCGCCACGGACACCACGGTGGTGGCGATCGCCCACGACGGCGAGTGGATCCGCCGCCGGACCGGCTCGCCGCAGGTGGCGGCGAAGCTGGCCGGCCGGCACGCCGTGCCGCTCTACGAGGCGGCGAGGACCGGCTACCCGGAGCGGATGCGGGTCTGGAACCGGGCCCACCCGGAACGCCGGATGCGCTGACCGCTCACCCCTCGACGGCGGCGCGGGCCTCGTCGAGGGTCATCGGGTCGGCGTGCCTGGAGACGTACCAGTGGTAGTGGTCGTCGAGCAGCCTGCGCACCAGCGCCAGGTCGGGGCCGTCCCCGTCCTGGCGCAGGTGCATCGGGGGCGGGTAGAAGCAGTCGCCGAGCAGCAGCACCGCCGAGTCGGGCACCAGCACCACGGTCGAGTCGGCGGCGTGCCGGCCGCCGACGTGACGCAGGCGCCCCACACGTGGTCCCAGTGGTGGTGGGTGTAGACCAGCCAGCGCGGCTCGGGCAGCCCCGCCGCCGTCAGGGCGGCGCGGATCTTCCGGGCGTGGCCGGGGCTGTGGCCGACGTCGACCAGCACGCCGCCGCGCTCGTCGGTGATCAACGCCACGCTCGGTTGGATGGTGCCCGGGTCGGGATCGCCCGGGTGGAGCCAGACCCGGCCGGCGAGGTGGTGGAACGCGGGCTCGGCGATGGCTGGGTCCCTTTTCGATCGACCGTCGACGCTCGGCCGTCGGGACCGATCGTAGGCGACCAGTCCCCGGCCGGTGGCCCCGCCGTCGGCGCTGACCGGCGGAAACCTGCCCACACCGTCCCCTTTGCTCTGCAGCCGCCCGGGCAACGGTGAAGCACTCCCGGTGTCGCCTCCGGGGCAGCAGAGCAAAGGGTGTGCGGCATCGAGGGCGGACATTGTCCGGACCGGCCGCCGCGGCGGCGCCGATCGTCCGTCCTCGATGGGCTGCTGACCGTGGCGTGGCCCCGGGCGGCGTTGACCCGGTGCCGAGGAATGTGGCAGCATTCGCGGCCTGACGGCAGTGAAGGAAGCCGGTGCGATTCCGGCGCGGTCCCGCCACTGTCACCGGGGAGCGATCCCCCCTCGCGCGTCACGGCCGTGTTCCTGCGGTTGGAAGGCCGGGGGAGAGCGTTGATCCGGAAGCCAGGATACTTCGGCCGTCGGGATGACCCCAGGGCGTGGACACCCGAGGAGGACCCGATGACGCGCAGCGTCCCCACCGTCGACGAGTTCCATCGTACCCGTTCCGGGCGCGGTGCCGCGCCCCTGCCCGGCCGTGCCGTCGCGCCGGCCGACCGCCCGGACGCCCCGTGGGGCGCCCGCGCACCGCGTTCCGCCGTTCACCGCTGACCGCCGCACCGTGCCGCCCACCGGTTCATCGCCGGTGATCCGCCCGGCGGCCCGTCGTACCCGCTGAACCGCGCCCGTCCCCTCGCCTCGCCCGACCGGCCCCGCGCCGGTCCGGGCGTCACTCTCCGGAGCCGTCCGTGCGCATCCTGCTGCTCTCCACCGCCGACACCGACCTGCTCGCGGCCCGCGCCAGCGGCGCCGGCTACCGGCTGGCCAACCCCGCCCGGGTCGCCGCCGACGCCGTGCCGGCGCTGCTCGACGGCGTCGACCTCGCCGTCGTACGCCTGCTCGGCGGCCGGCAGGCGTGGCCGGACGGGCTGGCCGCCGTGCTCGCCTCCGGCGTGCCCACGGTCGTGCTCGGCGGCGAGGCGGTGCCCGACGCGGAGCTGATGGCCGCCTCCACGGTGGCCTCCGGAGTGGCCACCCAGGCGCTGTCCTACCTGGTCGAGGGGGGTCCGGCGAACCTGGCCGAGCTGGCCCGGTTCCTCTCCGACACGGTGCTGCTCACCGGCGAGGGCTTCGACCCGCCCGCGCCCACCCCGGCGTACGGGGTGCACGGCGAGCGGGCCGCCGCGGCGTCGACGGCGGCCGGAGCGGCCACGGCGACCCGCCCCACCGTCGGGATCGTCTTCTACCGGGCGCACGCCCTCGCCGGGAACACCGGCTTCGTCGACGTCCTCGCCGACGCGGTCGAGGCGGCCGGCGGCGACCCGCTGCCGATCTTCTGCGGCTCGCTGCGCGGGCTCACCCCCGGCGACGGGCCGCTCGGCCTCTTCGCCCGCTGCGACGCCCTGGTCGTCACCGTGCTCGCCGCCGGCGGCGCCGTCGCCGCGGACGCCTCCGGCGGGGGCGACGAGGACGCCTGGGACGTCGGCGCGCTCGCCGCCCTCGACGTGCCGATCGTGCAGGCGCTCTGCCTCACCAGCACCCGCGAGCAGTGGGCCGGCAGCGACGCCGGACTCTCCCCGTTGGACGCCGCGATGCAGGTGGCCATCCCCGAGTTCGACGGGCGGATCGTCACCGTGCCGTTCTCGTTCAAGCGCATCGACGCCGACGGGCTCTCCGGCTACGCCGCCGACGCGGAGCGGGCCGCCCGGGTGGCCGGCATCGCCGTCCGCCAGGCCCGGCTGCGGCACGTGCCCCACGCCGACAAGCGCCTCGCCGTCGTACTCAGCTCGTACCCCACCAGGCACTCCCGGGTCGGCAACGCGGTCGGCCTGGACACCCCCGCCTCGGCGGTCCGGCTGCTCGCCGCCCTCGCCGCCGCCGGCTACGACCTCGGCGACCAGCCGGTCCCCACCGACGGGGACGCGCTGATCCACGCGCTGATCGCCGCCGGCGGGCACGACGTCGAGTGGCTCACCCCCGAGCAGCTCGCCGCCGCTGAGGCGCGGGTACCCGGGCAGACCTACCGGCGCTGGTTCGCGCGGGTGCCGGCGCCGCTGCGGGAGCGGATGCGCACCCACTGGGGCGAGCCGCCCGGCGAGCTGTACGCCGACGGCGGCGACCTGGTCCTGGCCGGGCTGCGCTTCGGCAACGTGGTGCTGATGATCCAGCCGCCGCGCGGCTTCGGCGAGAACCCGATCGCCATCTACCACGACCCCGACCTGCCGCCCAGCCACCACTACCTGGCCGCGTACCGCTGGCTGGCCGCGCCGGTGGCCGACGGCGGCTTCGGCGCCGACGCGGTGGTGCACCTCGGCAAGCACGGCACGCTGGAATGGCTGCCCGGCAAGGGGCTCGGGCTCGCCGCCGACTGCGCCCCCGACGCCGTCCTCGGCGACCTGCCGCTGGTCTACCCGTTCATCGTCAACGACCCCGGCGAGGGTACCCAGGCCAAGCGCCGGGCGCACGCCGTCGTCGTCGACCACCTCGTCCCGCCGATGGCCCGCGCCGAGACGTACGGTGACCTGGCCAAACTCGAGCAGCTCCTCGACGAGTACGCCACCGTCCAGGCGCTCGACCCGGCCAAGGTGCCGACCGTGCGGGCGCAGATCTGGGACCTCGTTCGGGCCGCCGAGCTGCACCACGACCTGCACACCGCGGACATGCCGGCCGCCGACGACTTCGACGACTTCGTGCTGCACCTCGACGGGTACCTCTGCGAGGTCAAGGACGTGCAGATCCGCGACGGGCTGCACATCCTCGCCGAGGCGCCCACCGGCGAGGCGCGGGTCAACCTCGTCCTCGCCGTGCTGCGCGCCCCCCAGGTCTGGGGCGGCACCCGCGCCCTGCCCGGCCTGCGCCAGGCGCTCGCCGCCGCGTACGGGCTGGACGAGCAGCACCTGCTCGCCGAGCCGGGCCGGCGGATCGCCGTGCCGGAGCCGCTGACCGAGGCGGCGGACGGGCCGGCCGCCACCGCCGCCGACGCCGTCGACCTGGTCGAGGCCCTGGCCCGCCGGCTGGTCGTCGGCATGGAGACCCTCGGCTGGGACGCCGACAAGGTCGACGCGGTGGTCGAGGAGGTCACCGGCCGGGCGATCGGCGACGCCGCCGAGGTGCTGCGCTTCGCCGCCCGCGAGGTGGTGCCCCGGCTGGCCCGGACCACCGACGAGATCGACCGGGTGCTCGGCGCGCTGGACGGTCGGTTCGTGCCGCCCGGCCCCTCCGGCTCACCCACCCGCGGCCTGGTCAACGTGCTGCCCACCGGCCGCAACTTCTACTCCGTCGACCCCAAGGCCATCCCGTCCCGCAACGCCTGGGACGTCGGGGTGGCCCTCGCCGACTCGCTGCTCGCCCGGCACCTCGCCGACACCGGCGGATACCCCCGCTCGGTGGGGCTCACCGTCTGGGGCACCAGCGCCATGCGTACCCAGGGCGACGACATCGCCGAGGTGCTGGCCCTGCTCGGCTGCCGGCCGACCTGGGACGACCGGTCCCGGCGGGTCACCGGCGTCGAGGTGGTGCCGCTGGCGGAGCTGGGCCGCCCCCGGGTGGACGTCACCGTCCGCATCTCCGGCTTCTTCCGCGACGCCTTCCCGCACGTCGTGGCGCTGCTCGACGACGCGGTACGCCGGGTCGCCGCTCTCGACGAGCCGGCCGGGGAGAACTACGTCCGGGCCCACGTCGACGCCGACCTCGCCGAACACGGCGACGAGCGACGGGCCACCGCCCGGATCTTCGGCTCCAAGCCGGGGGCGTACGGCGCGGGGCTGCTGCCGCTGATCGACGCCCGGAACTGGCGCACCGACGCCGACCTCGCCGAGGTGTACGCCGTCTGGGGCGGCTACGCCTACGGCCGGGACCTGGACGGGCGGGAGGCGCGCGCCGACATGGAACGCTCCTTCGCCCGCATCGCCGTCGCCGTCAAGAACCAGGACACCCGCGAACACGACATCGTGGACTCCGACGACTACTTCCAGTACCACGGCGGGATGGTGGCGATGGTCCGCCATCTCACCGGCGCCGCGCCGGCCGCGTACGTGGGCGATTCGGCGATGCCGCACGACGTCCGCACCCGCACCCTCGGCGAGGAGACCCGGCGGGTGTTCCGGGCCCGGGTGGTCAACCCGAAGTGGATCGCCGCGATGCGCCGGCACGGCTACAAGGGCGCGTTCGAGCTGGCCGCCACGGTGGACTACCTGTTCGGCTACGACGCCACCGCCGGCGTGGTCGACGACTGGATGTACGAGCACCTGGCCGCCGCGTACGTCTTCGAGGAGACCACCCGGGAGTTCCTGGAGCAGTCCAACCCGTGGGCGCTGCGCGGCATCACCGAGCGGCTGCTCGAGGCCGCCGACCGGGGCCTGTGGGCCGCGCCCGAACCGGCCACCCTCGACCGGCTCCGCGAGACGTACCTGGCCAGCGAGGGCGACTTGGAGGACCGGCAGTGAGCGCGAGGAGTGAGCCGGTTCTGCGAGCCCCGCAGTCGCGATCGAAGGAGGCGCAGTGAGTGCATATCCGTTCAGCGCGGTGCTCGGCATGGACGACATGCGCCTGGCCCTGCTGCTCAACGCCGTCTCCCCGGCCATCGGCGGGGTGCTGGTGCGGGGCGAGAAGGGTACGGCCAAGTCCACCGCCGTGCGGGCCCTCGCGGCGCTGCTGCCCCCGGTCGACCGGGTCGCCGGCTGCCGCTTCGCCTGTGACCCGGCCGCCGCCGACCCCGCCTGCCCGGACGGGCCGCACCCGGCCGAGCCGGCGGCCGAGCGCCGCCCGGCCCGCCTGGTCGAGCTGCCGGTCGGTGCCGCCGAGGACCGGGTGGTCGGCTCGCTCGACCTGGAGAAGGCCCTCGGCGAGGGGGTACGCGCCTTCGAGCCGGGCCTGCTCGCCGCCGCCCACCGCGGCGTGCTCTACGTCGACGAGGTGAACCTGCTTCACGACCACCTGGTCGACCTGCTGCTCGACGCCGCCGCGATGGGCCGCTGCCACGTCGAGCGGGAGGGCGTCTCGGTCAGCCACGCCGCCCGGTTCCTGCTGGTCGGCACGATGAACCCGGAGGAGGGGGAGCTGCGCCCGCAGCTGCTCGACCGGTTCGGGCTCACCGTCGCCGTGGGCGCCAGCCGCGACCCGGCCGTCCGCGTCGAGGTGGTCCGCCGCCGGCTCGCCGCCGACGCCGACCCGGTCGGGTTCGCCGCCCGGTGGGCCGACACCGACGCCGAGATCGCCCGCCGGGTCGCCGCCGCCCGGCGGCGGCTGGACCGGGTACGGCTGCCCGACGCCGCGCTGCGCCAGATCGCCGAGGTGTGCGCCGCGTTCGACGTGGACGGGATGCGCGCCGACATCGTCACCGCCCGCACCGCCCTCGCGCACGCCGCCTGGCAGGGCCGGGACCGGGTGGGCGCCGAGGACGTCCGGGTCGCCGCCCGGCTCGCGCTGCCGCACCGGCGCCGCCGCGACCCGTTCGACAGCCCCGACCTGGACGAGAAGCGCCTGGACGAGGCGTTGCGGCGGGCCCAGGACGAGCACCCCGACGACGACCCGCCCGGCGGCGACGGCCCCGGCCCCGACGGGGACCCCGACGACGGTCCGGGCGGCCCCGGCGCGGGCGAGGGGGACCGCCCGGCCGGCGGCCACGCCGACGACCACGGTCCCGGCGGTTCGGGCCCGGCAGGGCGCGGCGAACCCGGGTCGACCGAGGCCGACGACGACGGACGCTCCGGCGACCGGACCGACCGCCCCGACCCGGCCGGCCGCAGCGACGGCGGCTGGCCGGCGGACGACGACGGGT
>NZ_JAGPYL010000011.1:0-93033 GCF_018070095.1 Micromonospora sp. U56 | reverse complement strand
ACCCTGACCACGGCGGCGATCAACAGCGCCCGCGCCGAGCGGCAGCGCACGGTCATCCCGCCCCGCCCGAAGACCAACGGCGCGTTGTCGGCGCCCACCGGCGGCTTCAGCGCCACCGCCCTGAGCATCCCGGTGCCGACCCCGCGCCCCGAGGCGGAGTCCGCTCCGCCCGGTTCCCGGGCGAACTGGCCGCTGGTCAACAACCCGGAGGACCCGGCCGACAGCTCCGCCAACAACCCGGTCGTGCCGTCATACGGCGAGCACGCGGGCCGGCAGGTGGACGCGCCGACCGACCCCGGCTCGGAGCGTCGGGTCACCCCGCCGTGGCTCGCCGACGACCTGCCGCCGGAGCCGCCGATGCTGCGGCTGGTCGAGCCGCCGCCGCTGGCGGACCGGGCCCTGCGCGACGGTCCGGCCCCGGGCGGCGACCCGCGCCTGGAGACGCCCCCGCGGCGGCTGGTCGACCGCGAGGAGGCGAGCCGGTCCGGGCGCGCCTCCCGGGCGGCCCGGCCGGCCCCGGAGCGCCGGCCCGAGCCGGCGGAGCGCCGCCCCGCGCCGATGGAGCACCGGCCTCCGCCGATCTCCGACGAGGGCGACGGCGACCTGCTGATCTTCGCGCAGGCCAGGTCCGCCTGGTTCGTCGGCCACAGCGAGGAGGAGTCCGAGCTGGACTGGTCGACCACCGCCGACACCGGTTGGCAGGCCGCCGAGCAGGCCGCTCGCCCGGCGGTCGGCGCGGAGACCACCGCCGGCCTGCCCAAGCGGGTCCCGCAGGCCAACCTGGTGCCCGGTTCGCCGCTGCGCGAGGAGCGTCCGCTGCGGATCGTCCGCGACGCGGCGAGCCTCGCCGAGAACACCACCGGCTACTTCCGCGGCTGGCGTCGCGGCCAGGAGATCGGCGGGTTCGCGGTCGGCGGACGACCGGGTCGTGAGTCGGCCGGCGGCTGGGACTTCAGCCGCGACCCGGCCGAGCGCGACGACGACCGCGAGTACGAGTTCCGGTCGGCCGGTTACCGTTCCTGAACCCGGCTAAAGCGCCTTCCACCTGCGTGTCCCTGCCCACACCCGGATAATTTGACGCCGGGTCGAGGCGGCCGGAAGCACACCGGCGGAACCGTCGGCGGCAGGTGACGCCGGGGTGGGAAGGCGACTCCAATGGCGGCACCGGCAATCGACTCCTCCGTGCTCACCCGACGGGGAGTGCTCACCGCGACGGCCAGCAGCCTGCTGCTGAGCGCCTGCGGGCAGGCGCAGCCGCAGGACGAGGCGGAGCCGGACGGGGTCGAGCTGGACCGCACCGTACGCCTGCCCCGCGCCGGCGCCGACGTCGCCCGCGCCGCCCGGGAGTCGGTGGCCGGTGACCCCGACGGCGTGGTGGTGTGGGCGGCGGCTCCGGACAGCAGCAGCGCCGCTCGCGCCCTGCGCCGGGCCCGCTGGCGCGGTCCGCTCTTCTTCGACGCGGCCGCGGTCGCCGAGGAGACCGTGGAGGGCAGCAACGCGTCCGCCATGGAGGGGGCGTACGTGGTGCACCCGACCTGCCTGACGGACCCCACCCTGATGGGTACACCGCCGCGCTGGCCCGACGCGAGCTGGTGTTCCGCTACATCCACGAGTACGGCGGGTTCAGCGGCTTCGCCCCGTACGCCTCCGACGCCCTCCAGCTCGTCGCCAACGCGGCCCGGCTGGGCAGCAGCGTCGACCGTGGACGGCTTCGGGCGTACCTGCAGACGCAGGTGACCGAGGGCATGGCCGGGTGGTACGCCTTCGCGCCGATCCGGCACGGCGGGATGGAGCGCGACTCGCTGGGCGTCTACCAGCTCACCCAGGGCGGCTGGGCCCGGGTCTCCTGACCCTCGGCCAGGCCCGCTCTCCCGACCTCTTCCCACCCGCAGCCCCGGGCACCGGCACCGCCGGCGCGCGGGGCTGCGGCGCGCGGGCCACGGTGCTCGCGGCTGTCGGTGCGTCCACTCTGGACCGGGTCAGCAGACGGCGAAGCGCCGCCACATCGAGTTCCGGCCGGCCCGGGACGCGCAGACGCGCCCGGCGTCGGCCGAAGCCGCCACCGGGCGCGTCGAGGCCGGTCAGGCCGGGGCGACCGCGCGCGTGCGGCGCATGGTCAGCACGTACTCGACCAGCGAGATCAGCACATGCTTGGTCGACTCCCGGTTCCGGGCGTCGCAGGCCACCACCGGCACGTCCGTCGAGATCGCCAGCGCGTCCCGGACGTCCTGCGGGTCGTGGTACTGCATCCCGTCGAAGCAGTTGATGGCCACCAGGTACGGCAGCCGCCGGTGCTCGAAGAAGTCGATCGCCGCGAAGCAGTCGGCCAGCCGGCGGGTGTCGACCAGGACGACGGCGCCGATCGCGCCGCGTACCAGCTCGTCCCACATGAACCAGAACCGCGTCTGGCCCGGCGTACCGAACAGGTACAGGATCAGGTCCCGGTCGATCGAGATCCGGCCGAAGTCCATCGCCACCGTGGTCGTCGTCTTGCCCGGCACCTGCCGGGTGTCGTCGACGCCCACGCCCGCGCTGGTCATGATGGCCTCGGTCGTCAGCGGCGTGATCTCCGAGACCGAGCCGACCAAGGTCGTCTTGCCGACGCCGAATCCACCGGCGATAACGATCTTCGCCGACGTCACGCGCCCGCTCGGGGCCGGCGGCCGGTGCGACATGTCAGAGCCTGCGAAGTCCACTCAGCACCCTCTCCAGCAGTTCAGTGCCCACCGCGTCGTCGGAGTCGTCCAGGATGGTCGGCTCGTGGACCGCGACCAGGCCATCCGTCGCCATGTCGGCGATGAGCACCCGGGCCACACCCAACGGAAGCTGCATTCGCGCCGCGATCTCGGCCAACGACTGCACGCGTCCGTCACACAGCGCGGCGATGTACTGGTGTTCGCGGCCCTGGCCGCCGTTGCCACCGGCAGCGGCGCGACCGCGCACCGTCGTCTCGACGAGCGCCTCCATGGCGATGTCGAGCCGGGGACGGGTACGACCACGGGTCACGGCGTATGGACGGACCAACGCTCCGGTTGGCTCGTCACGATCGGCCATGTCGCCGCTCACCTCCTTCGTACCCGGCACCGGCTCTCGCCCGGTGGAACCCGTCGTTGTTGTCGTGTCGTTGCTGCCGTGCCGACCCGGTGGTCAGCTCGGTCAGCCCATCATCCCGACGGCCGTGCGGGGCTGCGGGGTCAGCGCGTCGCCCACCCGGTCGACCAGCAGGGCCATCTCGTATCCGACCTGGCCCACGTCACTGCTGCGGGCGGCCAGCACCGCGAAGGAGGAACCGTCGGAGATGGACATCAGGAACAGGAAGCCGTTGTCCATCTCGACGACGGTCTGCAACACCGCGCCACCCTCGAAGCAACGGGCCGCGCCCTGGGTGAGGCTGACCAGACCGGAGGCGATGGCGGCCAACTGGTCGGCCCGGTCGCGCGGCAGGTCCCGTGAGGACGCGAGGAGCAGGCCGTCCGCGGAGACGGCGACCGCGTGCGCGACACCGGGCACCCGGTCGGCGAAGTTGGCGAGGAGCCAACCGAGATCCTGCGTAGTTGTCATCCTTCTTGCTCCTTCTGCCCGCTACCGGCCGCCGGGCCGGAGCCAGACTGCGAGGATTGCTGCCCTCCCGGAGTCGCCTCCGAGCTGGTGGGGTTGCTGTCCGAGGGGTTGCTGCGCCCGCGCTGCACGCCACGGTGGTAGGCCGAGAGCAGACCGCGCACCGCCTCGGGCGTACGCCGCTGCGCCGAGATGGTCGGCTTCTCCACCGCGCCCGGGACGAGCTGGGCCATCGGCGTCCGCTTCGGCAGACCGGTCTCGGTGGTGGCCGCCACCGGCACCTCGGAGGCCGCCACGGCGGCACGCCAGCCGTCGTCGGCCGCGGTCTGCCAGCCGGCCGACTGCGGGGCGGTGGGCCGGCGGGTGGGCAGACCCTCGGCCTGACCGGGGCGGCCGCCGCTGTTGGTCGCCGAGCCGTTGTCGCGCGGCGTCCCTCCGGCCATCGGAGTGTTTGCCATCGGTGCGTTACCTGTCGTCCGTGGTGCGGTGTTCGGGACGGAGCGACCGGAGGCGTCGACGGCGGGCATCTGCTGGGTCGCGGTGCCATTGGCCGCCGGCTTGGCGGCCGCGGCGGCAGCGGCCACCTCCTCCGGACCCGGCTTGCGGGAGGTACGGAACCAGGCCGACTCGAGCTCCCGGAAGATCGGCAGCTCCATCGTCTCGTCCGCGTACCGCTGCCGGTTCGCCGTCTCCTGCGGAGTCGGCGGCCGGTTCACCGGGGCCGGCTGCCCTGCGCGGACCTGGGGCGCGGCGGGCTGCGCAGTCGGCTGCCGCACGGCCGGCGGGGTGGCCGGCGCGGGCGGCTGAGCGGTCTGCTGGGTCGGCTCGGGGCGCGCCACCCGGGGCAGCTCCGTGGTCATGTCCAGCGCGGCGGCGAGCCGCTCGGGCACCGGCGGGGCGGCCTGCTCCTGGTTCGGCACCGGCGGCCAGGCCGGCGGGGCGGCCGGGCTCGGCGGGCTCTGCCGGGGCGGCGCGGACGCCGGCTGGGCGGAGACCGGGGCGGCCGACACGGGCTGCCCCGAGTACGGCTGGGCGGAGACCGGGTGCCCCGAGTACGGCTGGGCGGAGACCGGGTGCCCCGAGTACGGCGAGGCCGGCGGGGCGGAGTACGGCGAGGCCGGCGGAGCCGAGTACGGCGAGGCCGACACCGGCGGGCCCGAGTACGGCGAGGCCGAGACCGGGTTGCCGGAGACCGGGTAACCCGAGACCGGGGCGCCGGAGACCGGCGGGACCGGCGGCGCGCTGTAGGGGCGGGCCTCCGGGCTGCTCGGCAGCTGCCGCGGGATCACCGGTTGCTGGCCGGTGACCGGGTCGGTGTCGCCGGACCGCCGCTGCGGCAGCGGGTCGATCTGCTGGCCGTTGGAGGGGCGGGGCGCGAAGCCGTCGTTGCCGTTGAGCGCGCTGGCGCCGGTCAGGTCCGACCAGGCCGGCATGGCGCGCCCCCCGCCGGCGTTGGCCGGCGGGCCGTTCTGCGGGGCCGGCTCGAATGCCCGACCGCCGAGGGTGACCTGGTTGCCGGACTCGCCGGTACGCGGGGTCGGCGTCGGGCCGTTGCCCAGCGCCGGCAGCGCGCCGAAGGCGGGGGCCGCGCCGAAGGTCGGGGCCGCACCGAACTGCTGCGGGCCGGGCGTGGCCGCGGGCAGCGCCGGGACGGGCTGCCCACGACCGGTGAGCGCCCGCGGGACCAGCACGGAGGTGGGCATGGTGACCTCGGCCACCGTGCCGCGGTCGGCGCCGGGACGCAGCTCGACCTTGACGCCGTGTCGCGAGGCCAGCCGGGCGACCACGACCAGGCCCATCATCCGGGAGACGGCGACGTCGACCTGGGGCGGCGTGGCGAGCCGCTCGTTGAGGTCGCCCAGCTGCTCCGGGCTGATGCCGATGCCGCGGTCCTCGACGTAGAGGGTGGCCCGGTCGCCGATGCGGCGCGCCTCGACCATGACCTGCGAGTCCGGCGGGGAGAACGCGGTCGCGTTGTCGAACAGCTCGGCGACGAGGTGCACCATGTCGTTGACCGCGTGGGCGGCGACCTCGATGTCCCGGTCGATGATCCCGAACTCGATCCGGGTGTAGTGCTCGACCTCGGACTGCGCGGCGCGCAGCACGTCGATCAGGGCGGCCGGCTCGCGCTGCACCCGGGTGGAGTCGGCACCGGCGAGGACCAGCAGGTTCTCGTCGTTGCGGCGCATCCGGGTGGCCAGGTGGTCGAGCTGGAACAGCTCGGCGAGGCGGTCCGGGTCCTCCTCGCCGCGCTCGAGCCGGTCGAGGTGACCGATCAGCCGGTCGACCAGGATCTGCGAACGGCGGGCGAGGTTGACGAACATCGTCGCGACGGAGGAGCGCAGTGCGGCCTGCTCGGCGGCGGTGCGGACCGCCTCCAGGTGGACCGCGTTGAACGCCTCGGTCACCTGGCCGAACTCGTCCTTGCTGCGCACCGGCAGCGGCTCGGCGATCTGGTTGGCCAGCTGCGCCGGGGAGAGCTGGCCGCTGACCTGCGGGTCGCGCAGCCGGGCCACCGCCTGCGGCAGGCCGTACTGGGCGATGGACAGGGCGCCCTGGCGCAGGTCGCGCAGGGAGCGGGCCATCGACCGGGCGACCAGGTACGCGAAGAGGATCGCCAGCAGCAGCATGCTCAGCAGCAGGCCGGTCTCCAGGAAGACCTGGCGCTGCACGTCGGAGCGGAGTTCGTCGGCCTGCCGGACCACCTTGCCGTCGAGCTTGACCTCGACGGCACGGATCAGCGCGGCGTTGGCGACCATGGCGGCGTCCCACTGGTCCGTGCCGAACTCGACCCCGGCGATGCTCTCGGTGTCGCGGGACTTGATGAAACCGCTGTAGGCCTCCGCCTGGCGCAGGTCGGAGCCGGCGACGGTCTGCTTGAACAGCTCGCGCTCGGACTGGTTGGCGACCGACTGGAAGGTCTGCCGCGCCAGCTCCTCGCCCTTCTGGTTGGCGATGAAGTCGTCGCGCAGTGGCGCGATGTACGCCTTCTGCAGGAGCACCCGGTGCCCCGCCACGCGGCGCAGCGACAGGAACTCCTTGCTCCGCGCGACGGCGGCGGCAGCGCGCATCCGGTCGCTCAGGTCGTTGTCGCCGGCGAGCTGGGTGGCCGAGTCCCGGACGCTGATCAGCTGCTCGATCAGACCCTGGTACGACCCCACCGCGCCGCTGAGGCTGAACTTGCCGTTGTAGACCTGGCTCCGGGTGCCGGGCAGGTCGCTCAGCTCCTGGTCGATCCGGTCCAGCAGCGTCTCGAGGCTGGCCGGGAGATCATCGATCTCCAGCCGTTGCTGCGAGTACGGCGCCTTGGCCTGGTCGACCCGCTGGTTGACCCGGTTGTACGCCTCCTGGTACTGGTCCCGGGGCTGGCCCTTGGGCGCGCCCAGCAGCAGGACGGCGGCGGTGCGCTCGTCCTGGAGGCTGTTGACCAGGTCACCCGAGTACCCGACCAGGTTGGCCAGGTCGCCCGCCCGGTTGGCATTGTTGAGCGTCTGCAGGTGGTCCACCAGACCACTGGTGCCCACGACGACCGTGGCGATGGTCGGCACGATCATGATGAGACCGAGCTTGGACCAGATCGGCATGTCGCGGAGCCGGCCAGCCGGCCGGCGTAGCCGCGACAGGAAGGAGCCCGCCGTCTTCGGCCGTTTGCTCACGTCACCGCCCTCGCGATTCAGCGTCCCCGCGTTGCCACGGGCAACGCCCAGCGACCGACCCGGCGGGTCGGACCCCCGAGATTCCATCACGCCGCCCCCGAAAGAGAAAGCCCAGGTTGGCGGTCGCCGAAGGTGTGATGAGATGTTGATGCAATTTGATAGCAATCCGTCTGGCCGGAGTTACCGAACGTAATGGAATATCGTCACCGCGTCGTCCTGCTCGCTGGCCCCTCCGGCTCCGGAAAGTCGTATATAGCCCATCGAACCGGACTTCCGGTGCTCTGCCTGGACGACTTCTACAAGGACGGCGATGACCCTACGTTGCCGCGCCAGAACGGACAGGTGGACTGGGACTCGTCCGACTCGTGGGATGCCGGGACGGCCGTGGACACAATTGCCCGACTGGCCCAGGAGGGCAAGGCCGAAGTGCCGGTTTATGCGATCGGTGCCGACCGACGGGTGGCCACCCGGCCATTCGAGGTGGCCGGATCGCCACTTTTCGTCGCCGAAGGGATCTTCGCCGCCGAGATCGTCGAGGAGTGCCGCCGCCGGGGGCTGCTGGCCGGGGCGTACGCGCTGCGGCGCCCGCGCGGCACGACCTTCGTCCGCCGGCTGACCCGCG
This sequence comes from Micromonospora sp. U56, assembly GCF_018070095.1. Classification (NCBI taxonomy): domain Bacteria; kingdom Bacillati; phylum Actinomycetota; class Actinomycetes; order Micromonosporales; family Micromonosporaceae; genus Micromonospora; species Micromonospora sp. U56. The sequence goes on along the minus strand of NZ_JAGPYL010000011.1, from coordinate 85,197 downwards.
ACCTCGCCGAGCAGCGCAAGGCGCCGAAGGTCGTGCTGCGGCGCGGGGTGGCGCTGCTGCGCGCCGAGCCGGCGGTGCTGCGCCGGCAGACCGGGCTGGGCGCCGAGGCCGCCCGTGCGCGCGAGGTGCTGCGGCGGGTGGCCGGCCTGGTCGCCAGCCACCCGCACCACTGATCAGGCCAGCAGCTTCGCGTACGCCGGCTTGATCACCTCGTCGATGATCCGCAACCGCTCGTCGAACGGGATGAAGGCGCTCTTCATGGCGTTGATGGTGAACCACTGGAGCTCCTTCCAGCCGTAGCCGAAGGCGTCCACCAGCAGCGCCATCTCCCGGGACATCGAGGTGCCGCTCATCAGCCGGTTGTCGGTGTTGACCGTGACCCGGAACCGCAGGTCGCGCAGCAGCCCGATCGGGTGGTCGGCGATCGACCTTGCGGCACCGGTCTGCACGTTCGACGACGGGCACAACTCCAGCGGGATGCGCTTGTCCCGCACGTACGCGGCCAGCCGGCCGAGCACCGGCGGCGGCCCGGGGGTGATGTCGTCGACGATCCGTACCCCGTGCCCGAGCCGGTCCGCGCCGCACCACTGGATGGCCTGCCAGATCGAGGGCAGCCCGAACGCCTCGCCGGCGTGGATGGTGAAGTGGAAGTTCTCCCGCTGCAGATACTCGAAGGCGTCCAGGTGGCGGGTGGGCGGGAAGCCCGCCTCGGCGCCGGCGATGTCGAAGCCGACCACCCGGGTGTCCCGGTGCCGCACCGCCAGCTCGGCGATCTCCTGCGAGCGTGCGGCGTGCCGCATCGCGGTCAGCAGGGTGCCGATCCGGATGGGCGTGCCGGCCGCGGCGGCCTGCTCGCTGCCCTCGACGAAGCCGGCCACCACGGCCTCGACCACCTCGTCCAGGGTGAGGTGCTGCTCCAGGTGCTGCTCCGGAGCGAACCGCACCTCGGCGTAGACCACCCCGTCGGCGGCCAGGTCGAGCGCGCACTCCCGGGCCACCCGGCGCAGCGCCGGCGCGGTCTGCATGACGGCGACGGTGTGCGCGAAGGTCTCCAGGTAGCGCTCCAGCGAACCCGAGTTCGCCGCCTCCACGAACCAGCGGCCGAGCGCCTCCGGGTCGGTGGTGGGCAGCTCGTGACCGACCTCGGCGGCGAGTTCGACGACCGTCGCCGGCCGCAGGCCGCCGTCGAGATGATCGTGCAGCAGCGCCTTGGGGACCTTGACGATGTCCTCGTATCGGATTGCGACCATGCTCAGACCCTAGTCAGCCCCCGACCGGCCCAGGGACGGGACCGCCGGGCCGGCGCGTCGCCGTGAACCGCACCACCCCGTACGGACATGACAGGGCATGGAGGGCGCGACATGACTGACGACCGAGAGCTCTGGACCCGGAGCCTCGACGGTGACACCACGGCCTTCGGCACGCTCTTCGAGCGGCACGCGGACGCGGTGTTCGGCTACTGCCTGCGGCGTACGGGGGTGTGGTCGGCCGCGGAGGACCTGGTCTCGGTGGTGTTCCTGGAGGCCTGGCGGCGAAGACGGGCGATGGTGCCGTACGGCGCGACCGTCCTGCCCTGGCTCTACGGCATCGCGCTGGGCGTCAGCCGCAACCATCACCGGTCGCTGCGGCGGCACCGGGCCGCGCTGGACCGGGTGCCGCCGCCCGAGCCCGCCGCCGATCACGCCGACGCGGTCGTCGAGCGGGTGGACGCCGAGCGGCGGGTCGCCGCCGTGCACCGCCACCTCGCCGGGCTCGCCCGCCGGGACCGGGAGGTGGTGGAGGCCTGTGTCTGGCTCGGACAGACCCAGGCCCAGGCCGCCGTCACGCTCGGCATCCCGCTGGGCACCGTCAAGTCCCGCCTGGCCCGGGCGCACCGTCAACTGCGCACCGGCGTGCTCGCCGACCTCGAGATGGAGGACCAACCCGATGGACCACAGTCCGCTCCGCCCGCATCTGCCGCACCTGCCCGCCGAACGGGTCCGCGTACGCCGTGACGCGCTGCTGCGCGAGATCGCCCCGGCGCGGCGGCGACCGGTGACCGCCGCGCGGCGGCGACTCGCCGTCGTCGCCGTCGGGCTCGCGACGCTGGCCGCGGCCGGCACGGCGGCGGTGGTCGCCGGCCGCCCGCAGGCACCCGCGGGGACGGCGACGACGCCGTCGGCGAGCGCGTCGGCCTCCGACGGCACCGTCACGGTGACCCTGGCCGACGCCGCCGACCCGGCCCGGATCAACGAGGAGCTGCGCCGGACCGGGGTCCGGGCGACGCTGGTCAAGACCCGACCGGAGGCCGCCTGCCCGCCCGAGGACCGGGGCACCGAGGTACAACAGGACCTTCCCGTCATACTCGGGCCGGACGCCGCCGTGACCTTGAACAGTCCCGAGGCCGGGCTGCTGACGATCCATCCGGACCGGATCCCGGCGGGGCTGATGCTCGCGGTGCATCTGCGCCAGCAGGAGGTGAACGGCAGCTATCTCTCGGGCTGGTCGTTCTATCGGCTGCCCGGGCCCGGCTGCGTGGTCGCCGGGGCGTACCGGACGTTCGACGAGCCGGCGCCGAGCGGGAGCGGTCCCCGCTGACCGGGCCGGTCGAGACGGCCCACGGACGCGACACGGGGCGCGACCGTGGACCGGCTCAGGGTCGCCAGCCGTAGACGCGGTCGACGGCCAGTCGGATCACCAGGCGACCGTCGGCGACCATCGCGGCCCGGTACTCCGCCCAGTCGGGGTGCTCGCCCCGGATCCGGCGGTAGACCTCGACCAGCTCCTGGACGGTGGCGTCGTCCTCGGTCACGGCGGGCGGGGTCAGGGTGGCGGTCCCCTCGGCGACGGCGTACGCGCCGCCGTCTCCGGTGGTGACGTGGAGGCTGGCCCGGGGGTCGCGGCGCAGGTTGCGGGCCTTGGCCCGGTCGCCGACGGTCGAGCAGCGGATCAGGTCCGGCTCGGCGAGGTAGTCGAGGTTGGACAGCTGGGGCCGGCCGTCGCGGCGCAGCGTCACCAGCACGCCGCGACCCCGCTCACCGAAGAGCTCCCACAGCCGGGCGGTCACGCCGTCACCCGCACCGGGGCGAGGGCGGCGGCCAGCCGGGCCACCTCGTCCAGCATCAACTCGGCGGCGGCCTCCCGGTCCGGATCCGGGACGAGCCGACCGTCCTCGTCGAGCGCGCGGCGCAGGAAGATCGGCACCGAGTCGTTGACCGGCATCATGTTCAACGTGGTCACCACCTGCTTGATCATCTGCACCGCGCGCAGGCCACCGGAGGTCATGCCGTAGCTGACGAAGCCGACCGGCTTGTACCGCCACTCGTGGTACAGGAAGTCGATCGCGTTCTTCAGCGGGGCGTTGAAGCCGTAGTTGTACTCCGGCATGACGAAGACGAAGGCGTCGGCCGCGGCGGTGAGACTGCTCCACCCCCGGGTGTGCGAGTGCACGTAGCGCCCCTCGGAGGGGTGGTGCGGCTCGTCGTGGAACGGCAGCCCGATCTCGGCGAGGTCGACCAGACGTACGTCGTCGAAGGCGCCGTGCCGGACGGCGGCCGTGACGAACCAGTCGCCGATCCGGCGGCCGACCCGGCCGGGTCGGGTGCTCGCGACGATGACGTTCAGGCGGGGCATGGGGAGGCACTCCTGTCGGACGATCCGGCCGGGGCCGGGAGGGCGAATGTCGGGATGAGGTGGTGGACGATCGGCCCGATGCCGACCGCGTAGAGCAGGGTTCCCGGGCCGACCGCGCCACCGAGGAGCCAGCCGACGGCGAGCACCGCGAGCTCGATCAGGGTGCGCACCCGACGGATCGGCAGGCCCCGGGCGGCGAGACCGGTCATCAGGCCGTCGCGTGGGCCGGGCCCGAGGCGGGCGCCCAGGTAGAGCGCGGTGGCCACCCCGTTGAGCACGATCCCGGCGACGAGCAGCGCGATCCGCAGGGTCAGCGGACCGACCTGCGGCAGCACGGCGAGGGCGGCGTCGACGGCCAGGCCGACCACGACCGCGTTGCCGACGGTGCCGACACCGGGGCGTTGCCGCAGCGGGATCCAGAGCAGCAGCACGGCCACCGCCACGGCGTTCACCACCAGGCCGAGCGGCAACCCGGTCCACTCGGCCAGCCCCTGGTGCAGCACGTCCCAGGAGGCCAGGCCGAGGTCGGCGCGGACCAGCAATGCCACGCTGACGCCGAAGAGAACCAGGCCGGACAGCAGCCGGGCGAACCGCGTCGGCAAAGTCGTTGACATGTCATCAACCTAACCAGGGTTGGGTGACATGTCAACAATCGGCTAGGCTGGCCCCATGGACGCACCGCGCTGGCTGGACGACCGCGAGGACCGCGCCTGGCGCGGCTACCGCCGGATGCGCCGGCTGCTCGACCTCGAGCTGGCCCGCGACCTGATGCGCGACGCCGGGCTCTCCGAGCCCGACTACGACGTGCTCTCCGACCTCTCCGAGGCGCCGGACGGGCGGCTGCGGCTGGGCGAGCTGGCCGACCGCATGCTCTGGTCGCGCAGCCGCCTCTCCCACCACCTGAGCCGGATGCAGCAGCGCGGGCTGGTCGTCCGCGAGGAGTGCGCCACCGATGGCCGTGGCTCGGTGGTCGTGCTCACCGCCGAGGGCCGACGGGCGATCGAGGCCGCCGCCCCCGGCCACGTCGCCGCCGTCCGCCGGCACCTGATCGACCTGCTCGAGCCGGACGAACTGGCCGCGCTCGACCGGCTCACCCACCGGGTCGTCGACCGGCTGGCCGGGAGCGGCGACGCCGGTCGCGCGTCCAGCCGGGGCCCCGAGCCGCTCACGTAGGCTCACCGGGTGACCGCGCCGCACCCGCCCGAGCAGCCCGGGACCGGGATGCCCCCGGCCGTGCTGGCCCGGCTGCGCTGCCCGGTCTGCGCCGAACCACTGGCCCCGGCCCCCGACACCCGCGCGCTGCGCTGCCCGCGCCGGCACAGCTTCGACGTCGCCCGGCAGGGGTACGTCAACCTGCTCACCGGTCGCGCCCCGCACGTCGGCGACACCGCCGACATGGTCGCCGCCCGGGTGGACTTCCTGGCCGCCGGGCACTACGACGTCATCTCCGCCGCGCTGGCCGAGGCGGCCACCCGGGTCGTCGGCTCGACAGGCGCCGGCCGGCGGGCGGACGGCGAGCCGGGCGTCGGGGCGTACCCGCTGGTGGTGGACGCCGGGGCGGGGACCGGCCGGCACCTCGCCGCGGTGCTGGCGGCGCTGCCCGACGCGGTGGGTCTGGCCCTGGACGTCGCCAAGCCGGCGCTGCGCCGCGCGGCCCGGGCCCACCCGAGGGCCGCGGCGGCGCTGGCCGACACCTGGCAGCGGCTGCCGCTCGCCGACGCCTCGACCGCCGTGCTGCTGAACGTCTTCGCCCCGCGCAACGGCGCGGAATTCCACCGGGTCCTCGACCCGGCCGGGGCGCTGCTGGTGGTCACCCCGACCGACGCGCACCTCGCCGAGCTGGTCGACGCACTCGACCTGCTGCGGGTGGACCCGGCCAAGGCGGACCGGGTCGCCGACAGCCTGGCCGGTCACTTCACCGAGGAGCGCGGCGCCACGCACACCGCCCGGCTACGGCTGAGCCGGGCCGAGGTGGCGACCCTGGCCGGGATGGGCCCCAGCGCCTGGCACACCGACCCGGAACGGCTCGCCGCCCGGATCACCGCGCTGCCGGAGCCGGTCGCGGTCACCGCCGCCGTCCGGCTCACCGTCTGGCGGCCGCGCTGACCCCCGCTCAGGTGGAAAGGTCGACCTCTTCCCAGCCCGGCGGCTCGTCGTGGTACGGCCCGCGCAGCATCACCGCCCACTCCAGCGCCCAGCGCCGCTGGCCGATCGCGTTGGCGTCGACCAGCCCCGGCAGCGACTGACCGCGCTGCTCCGCCTCCAGGTACGCCCAGTCCAGGCAGTAGTGCAGATCGAGCAGGGCGGCGGCGTCGGCCGGGTGCTGCGGCGCGGCCAGGATCCGGGCCCGCCACTGGCCGAACGTCTCCCCACCGGCGAGGTGCGGCATCCGCTCCACCAACCGCTCGTCGACCGGGATGGTCGGGTCGAGCTGCTTGCTCAGGCCGAGCACCCAGGCCAGCGAGAAGAGCGCGTCGTGGTGCAGCACGAACGAGCGGTGGTCGCCCTTGCCGCCCATCACGAACTGCCACTCGGGCGGCGTGACCATCTCGACCAGGTGCGAGTCGAGCAGCCAGCTCATCGCCGCCTGCGGCGGCATCCCGAAGCAGCGGGCCAGGATCAGGTGCAGGATCGCGATCCGCGCCTCGATCTCCCCGGTGGGACGCAACTCGATCTCGTCGCCCGGCTCCCACACCAGCGGAAACTGGGGCGGCGGCAACGGCAGGCGCAACCGGGACAGCTCGTCCAGGCTCGCCTCACGGACTTCCCGGGGATCGGGGGCGGGTACCAACACGGTCGAAGTCCCTGTCTGCTCGCGCCGGCGTCACCGCCGGCCTCTCCCCCTGGGCTGGGAGAATAGCGCCCGTGGCGGGTCGGCACCATGCCGAGGTTCCCCCACCGGCCGACCGGTCGCGGGCGGTCGGCCGTTCAGCCGATCCGCTCGATGACCAGCGACGACGGGGTCGGCGCGGTGGGCGCCAGGTGGACCGCCAGCTCGACCTCGGCCCGCGCCGCCGGGATCCGGGTGGCCTGGTCGGCGCGGAGCTCGTAGAGCGGGTCGCCGGCCCGGACCGGGTCGCCGGGCCGCTTGTGCAGCACCACGCCCGCCGCGGCGCTGACCGGGTCCTCCTTGCGGGCCCGCCCGGCGCCGAGCCGCCACGCGGCCACCCCGACCGCGTACGCGTCGACGGACTCGACGAAGCCGTCGGCCTGGGCGCGGACCACCTCGACCTCGTTGGCGGTCGGCATCGGCGCGTCCGGGTCGCCGCCCTGGGCGCGGATCATCCTGCGCCAGGCGTCCATCGCCCGCCCGTCGCGCAGCGCGGCGGCCGGGTCGGCGTCCGGCAGGCCGGCCGCGTCCAGCATCTCCCGGGCCAGCGCCAGGGTCAGCTCCACCACGTCGGCCGGGCCACCCCCGGCCAGCACCTCCACCGACTCGGTCACCTCGACCGCGTTGCCGACGGTCAGGCCGAGCGGGGTGGACATGTCGGTGAGCAGGGCGACGGTCCGCACGCCGTGCGCGCCGCCCAGCTCGACCATCGTCCGGGCCAGTTCCCGCGCGTCGTCGACGGACTTCATGAACGCGCCGGAACCGACCTTGACGTCGAGCACCAGCGCACCGGTGCCCTCGGCGATCTTCTTGCTCATGATCGAGCTGGCGATCAGCGGGATCGCCTCGACGGTGCCGGTGACATCGCGCAGCGCGTACAGCTTGCGGTCGGCCGGGGCCAGCCTCTCGCCGGCCGCGCAGATCACCGCGCCGACCTCGCGCAGCTGGGAGATGAACTCCTCGTTGCTCAGCGCCGCCCGCCAGCCGGGGATCGACTCCAGCTTGTCCAGCGTGCCGCCGGTGTGCCCGAGGCCGCGCCCGGACAGCTGCGGCACCGCGCCGCCGCAGGCCGCGACCAGCGGGGTGAGCGGCAGGGTGATCTTGTCACCGACGCCGCCGGTGGAGTGCTTGTCCACGGTCGGCCGGGCCACCGGCGAGAGGTCCAGCCGCTCGCCGCTGGCGATCATCGCGGCGGTCCACCGGGCGATCTCCGGCGGGGTCATCCCGCGCAGCAGGATCGCCATGGCCAGCGCCGACATCTGCTCGTCCGCGACCAGCCCCCGGGTGTACGCGTCGACCACCCAGTCGATCTGGGCGTCGCTCAGCACTCCCCCGTCCCGCTTGGTACGGATGACGTCGACCGCCGTGAACGCACTCATCGTCGAGTTCCTCTGCTTGTCGGTTCTGCTGGTGGGCGGTACGCCGCGCAGGGGTTCAGCCCGCGGGCCAACGGGTGGGGATCTCCATCGGCGGTTCGCCCTCGCCGGCCCAGAAGATGGTGCCGCTCGCGTCGACCACCACCACCCGGGGCGTCCGGGCGTGCCCCCAGGTGATCGCCTCGGCGGGCTCGTCCCAGCTCGGGCCCTCCTCCAGCACCCCGGTCTCGGCGCCCTCGGCGTCCCCCGCCGACCGCTCCCAGTACGCCGTCCAGACCTGCTGCCCGGCGGACATGTCGGGGTGCACGAAGACGGTCCCCCGCCCCCGCCAGGCGGCCAGCCGCTCCGGCACCACCGGAACCGGCTGCTCCCCGGTCACCGCCTCGATGTCGGCCACGTCGAAGGCGTGCGGCAGCAGCTCCGCCATGCGCAGCGGCCGGCCCTTGGACTCGACCAGGCACTCCGGCCCGCCGTTCTCCCAGAGCAGCTGCCGGCAGCGCCCGCACGGCATCAGCGGCTCGCCGGTGGCGTCGACGCAGGACATCGCGACGAGCCGGCCACCGCCGCTGGCGTGCAGGGCGGAGACCACCCCGCACTCGGCGCAGAGCGTGACGCCGTACGCGGCGTTCTCCACGTTGCAGCCGGTCACCACCCGGCCGTCGTCGACCAGGGCGGCCGCCCCGACCGGGAACTTCGAGTACGGCACGTACGCGTGCCGCATCACCTCGGTGGCGGCGGCCCGCAGTCGCTCCCAGTCGATCTCGGTCATCCCACCATTCTGCCCAAGTCAGGCTGGTCGGGCGCGGGAAGGGGTACCCCTGGTGTCCGCCGACACCCGCCCGCACCCGCCCGGCCCGGAAACGACCGTGCCCGGCGGGGCATCCCCCACCGGGCACGGATCTGGCTTCTGCCGAAGGCTCAGCCCTTGATGTACGGCTTGCCGTCCGCTGCGGGAGCGCGCACCCGGCCGACCAGGCCGGCCACCGCCAGGATCGTCGCCAGGTACGGCAGCATCGCCAGGAACTGGCTCGGGATGCTGCTGCCGATCGCGCCCAGGTAGGTGGCGAGCTGGTCGGCGAAGCCGAAGAACAGGGCCGCGAGCAGCGCCCCGGTCGGGCTCCACCGGCCGAAGATCAGCGCGGCCAGGGCGATGAAGCCCTTACCGCCGATCATGTTCTTGGTGAAGCTGTAGAGCGCCAGCGTGTAGGAGGCGCCGCCGATGCCGGCGACCACGCCCGCCAGCAGCACGTTGCGGTAGCGCAGCCCCAGCACCTTGACGCCGAGGGTGTCCGCCGCGGTCGGGTGCTCGCCCACCGAGCGGGTCCGCAGGCCCCACCGGGTGCGGAACAGCGCGATGTGGATGACCAGCACCAGCAGCAGGCCCAGGTAGAGGAAGATATTGCCGCGGAACAGCGCCGGCCCGATCAGCGGGATGTCCTTGAGCAGCGGGATCTCCCAGTTGGTGAAGCGGGGAGCGCTGTTGTACTTCTGTGCGTTGGTCTGCATCAGCCGCTCGTAGAGGAAGCCGGTGATGCCGACCGCCAGCAGGTTCAGCACGACACCCATGACCACCTGGTCGACCAGGTAGCGGATCGCGAAGACCGCCAGCAGCAGCGAGATGAACGCCCCGCCGATCGCCGCCGCGACCAGGCCGACCCAGACGCTGTTGAACATGCTGCCGAAGAGCGCGCCACTGAAGGCGCCCATCAGCAACTGTCCCTCGATCGCCACGTTGACCACGCCGGAGCGCTCGCAGAGCACGCCGGCCAGCGCGCCGAAGATCAGCGGCAGGGCCAGGATGAAGGTGCCCCGGACGATGTTGACCAGCGGCATGAAGTTGCGGCCCTCGGGGGCGGCCGACACCTGCCAGCAGAGGAAGCTCAGCACGAAGGCGACCAGCCCGACGCCGAGCGCCAGGGTGAACCAACGCTTCGGGATCCCGGCCAGCAGGGCGGCGCCGGCCGCGGCGGCGATGATCCCGAAGAGGATCGCGCCGACCGTGCCGTTGATCTCCAGTGCCGCGCCGCCCTCGGTCTCGCTGAGGGTGAAGCGCGCCTGCCGGTCGGTGGCGAGCGCCCCGAAGAGCGCGGCGGCGAGCAGGCCCAGCGCCAGCAGGACCGCGCCGATCTTGCGGTTGCGCGTCCAGAACCCCTCGTCGACCGTGGCGACGGCGACGTCGGGGACAGCCATGGTGGACATGCCTTACCAGCCCTTCGCCAGGCTCGTCTGCAACCGGGCGGCGCGGGCGGCCCGGAGCTGGAAGATCGCCTTCACCAGGGCCGGTGCGGCGATGAAGATGACGATCAGCGCCTGGAGCACGGTGACCAGCTCCAGCGAGATCCCCGAGTACGACTGCATCCGGTTGCCGCCGGCCTGGAGCGCGCCGAAGAGCAGCGCCGCCAGCAGCACGCCCCACGGCTTCACCCGGCCGAGCAGGGCCACCAGGATGCCGTCGAAGCCGATCTGCGCGACCACCAGCGGGGTCAGCGCGTTCGCCGTCGAGCCGAGCACCATCTGGCTGCCGCCGAGACCGGCGAGCAGGCCGGAGATCACCATGATCAGCACGTACGTCCGGGTGACGCTGATGCCGGCGGTGCGGGCGGCGTCTGGGTTGGCGCCGACCGCGCGCAGCTCGAAGCCGAGCGTCGAGCGGTTGAGCAGCCAGGCGACGAACCAGGTGACCAGCACCGCGAGCAGGATGCCGGTGTGCACCCGCAGGTCGTCGCCGAGCAGTCGGGGCAGCTGGGCCGAGGAGTCGACCGGCTTGCTGATCGCGTCGGAGCGCTCCGGGTTCTGCACCCCGTTCTGGATGATGACCCAGGAGAGGAAGTAGACCGCGACGTAGTTGAGCATGATCGTGTTGATCACCTCGTGCGCGCCGGTCCGGGCCTTGAGAATGCCGGGGATGAAGCCCCAGACCGCACCGCCCACGGCGCCGGCGATCAACGCGACGAGCAGGTGCACCACCGGCGGCAGCGGCAGCGCGAACCCGGCCACCGCGGCGAGGATGACACCCATGGTCGCCTGGCCCTGGGCGCCGATGTTGAACAGGCCGCCCCGGAAGGCGAGCGCGACCGAAAGACCGGTGAAGACCAGCGGCGCGGTGTAGGTGAGCGTCTCGGAGATCGGGCTCAGCACCGCCTGGAAGCCGGACGCCTCGGGGTCGAAGACGGCGCCCTTGAACAGGTTCGCGTACGCCTCGCTGACCACCGTCCAGCTGGAGTTGATCGCGTCGCCGGGCCGGGCCGTGATGTAGCTGTAGGTGGCCAGCACCTCCGGGTCGGACACGATGATCAGGACCGCCCCGAACAGCATCGCCAGCACCAGGGCGAGCACCGTCACGGTGACCGTGTTGGCGGCCCAGAGGTTGTCCAGGAAGAGCCGGCCCAGGGTGGGGCGCGGCTGCTCCGTGGGCTGCTTCGGGGCGGTCATGGTCGCGCCGCGGTCGGTGTTGCCCGCCGCGGTCTGCGCCGCCTGCGCCTCGGTCGCCGGCTCCTTGTCCGGGGAGCCCGACACCGGGTTTGGGTCAGTCATGCCTCGTCCTCGTTACCAGGGCCTTCGGGGGCGGGGGCCACGGCACCCCCGGGCTCGCCGGCGGCGTCCGGGGTGATGCCGGCCATCAGCAGGCCGATCTCCTCGCGCGGGGTGTCCGGGCCGACGACGCCGATGATCCGGCCGCGGTACATGACCGCGATCCGGTCGGCCAGGCCGATCACCTCGTCCAGCTCGCTGGAGACCACCATGACGGCGGTGCCCACGTCCCGCTCGCGGATCACCTGGCTGTGGATGAACTCGATCGAGCCGACGTCCACGCCCCGGGTCGGCTGGGCGGCGATGAAGAGCTTCAGCGGCCGGGACAGCTCCCGGGCCACGATCACCTTCTGCTGGTTGCCGCCGGAGAGGGTGCCCACCGAGGCGTCGGCCGAGGAGGTACGGACGTCGAACTGCGCGATCCGCTCCCTGGCCGACTTCGCGATGGCGTCCGGCTTGAGGGCCAGGCCCTTGCCGAAGGGCGGCCGGTCGTAGATGTCCAGGACCAGGTTCTCCGCGACGGAGAACTCCTTGACCAGGCCGTCGACGCTGCGGTCCTCGGGGACGTAGCCGACGCCGGCGCGCAGCACCTTCTTGGTGGACCAGCCGTGCATCGGCTCACCGTCGAGGGTGACCGTGCCGGCGAGCGCCGGGCGCAGGCCCATGATCGCCTCGATCAGCTCGGTCTGGCCGTTGCCCTGCACGCCCGCGACGCCGAGCACCTCGCCGGCATGCACGGTCAGGTCGACGCCGTCGACCGCGCGGATCCGCCGGTCGTCGTCGACCACCAGGCCGGAGACCTGGAGCACCGGCTTGCCGGGGGTGGCCGGCTGCTTGTCCACGGTGAGCCGGACGCTGCGCCCCACCATCAGCGCGGCCAGCTCGTCCCGGCTCGCCTCCGGGGAGGCCGTGCCGACGGTCTTCCCGCGCCGGATCACGGTGATCCGGTCGGCGATGGCCTTGACCTCGCCGAGCTTGTGGGTGATGAAGACGATCGACTTGCCGGCGGCCTTCAGCGACCGCATGACCGTGAGCAGTTCCTCGGTCTCCTGCGGGGTGAGCACCGCCGTCGGCTCGTCCAGGATGAGCAGGTCGACGTCGCGGGTGAGCGCCTTGACGATCTCGACCCGCTGCTGGATGCCGACCGGCAGGTCCTCGATCACCGCGTCCGGGTCGACCCGCAGGTTGTACCGCTCGGAGACCTCGGCCACCTCGCGGCGGGCCCGGCGGCGGTCCAGGAAGCCGGCGATGCCGCCCCTGACCTGCTCGGCGCCGAGCATGATGTTCTCGGCGACCGTGAAGACCGGCACCAGCATGAAGTGCTGGTGCACCATGCCGATCCCGGCCGCGATCGCGTCGGAGGGGCCCTTCAGCTTCAGCGGCTGGCCGTCGACCAGGATCTCGCCCTCGTCGGGCTGGTAGAGCCCGTAGAGCACGTTCATCAGGGTCGACTTGCCGGCGCCGTTCTCGCCGAGCAGGGCGTGGATCTCTCCAGGCTCCACCGTCAGGTCGATGTGGTCGTTGGCGACCAGATCACCGAACCGCTTGGTGATGCCGCGCAGTTCGAGTCTCAGCGCAACCTCCTGGAGTGCGAGCGATGGTGCAGCCTAGCTGCCGGTCGGCCGGCCGACGGGGCCGGCCGACCGGGTGGAGCGGATCGGCCGCCCCGGCGCACGCGGGGTGTCCCACGTACGCCGAGGCGGCCGATCGTCATGCCTGGTGCCCGCCGGCCTCCGCTGCCGATGATCCCATCGCGGCGGCCGGGGAGGCGGTCACTTGGTCGGCTGGGCCTTCGAGGTGACCGTGATGGTGCCGGCGGCGATGTCCGCCTTGATCTTGTCGACCTCGGCCTTGAGCTCGGCCGGGACCTTGCTCTCGAAGTCGTGGTACGGGGCGATCGAGACGCCGTTGTTGGCCAGGTTGCCGACGAAGCCCGGCTTGGACTGGAGCTTCTCGCCACCGGCGGCCTTGAGCACGGCCTCCTTGACGGCGTCCGGGATGTTCTTGACGACGGTGGTCACCAGCGCCGGGCAGTTCGGGGTGCTCTCGCAGCCGTCGACGTCCACCCAGATGACCGAGTACTTGCCGCCCGAGGCCTGGGCCGCGGCGGTGGTGCCGAGACCGGCGCCGCCGGCGACCGGCATGATGATGTCCGCGCCCTGGGCGACCAGCGCGTCGGAGACCTTCTTGCCCTCGTCCTGCTTGACGAAGTCGTTGGTGAAGAGACCCTTCTGGGTCGCCTTGTCCCAGCCCAGCACCTGGACGTTCTTGCCCTTGGCCTTGTTGTAGTGCGCCACGCCGTCGGCGAAGCCGTCCATGAAGATGGTCACCGGCGGGATCGGCAGACCACCGTAGGTGCCGACCTTGCCGGCCTTGCTCATCCCGGCGGCCAGGTAGCCGGCCTGGAAGGCGGCCTGGGCGGTGTCGAACTGCATCGGGTAGATGTTGTCCACGCCCGGGTTCGCGTCCACGATGCCGAACTGCTGGTTCGGGTTCGAGGTGGCGGCCTTCTTGGTGGCGTCCGACATCAGGCCACCGACGGCCAGGATGAAGTCGCACTTCTGGTTGACGTACCCGGTCAGGTTGACCTCGTAGTCCGCCTCGGCCTTCGACGCGACGTACTTGATGTCGATGTTGTCGTTCGCCTTCTTGGCCTCCTGGAGACCCTTCCAGGCGGAGGTGTTGAACGACTTGTCGTCGATGCCACCGACGTCGGTCACCATGCAGGCGCTGTACTTCTTGGCGCCGTTGCCGGCGTTGTTGTCGTCCTCGGGGGCCTCACCACACGCGGCGGCGGCCAGCACGAGCCCACCCGCCACGATCGCGGAGGCGATCCGCATCCCACGCACAGAGCGCAAGACGTCTCCTTCCCATTGCACACCGCGCCTCGTGCGGTGGCAGCCCTTGAACCGACCAGCGCTGCGCTGCCGGCATCCCACGTTACGGACGGGAGCGTACGCCCGCGCCCACCCACCGGCCGCCAATCGTGCACGACTGTTGAACGCCTGTTATCCCGGCGTAACCCTGGCGTGGGGCAGATCACTCAGAGTGCTGGTACGTGACCGGCCCGCTGTCCCGAAAGTCCCTTTCCCCGGGCCCGCGAGCGGGTCCGGACGGCTACCTCCAGAACACCGCGACAGCGGCGTTGAGCAGCGTCAACCCGACGATAGCGAGGAAGTGCCCGCGGTTGACCTGATCCCGCTTCCGGGAGAAGAAGACCATGACGAAGATCAGCAGAGCCAGCACCAACTTGGTAACAAGCTTCGCGGGTGCCGGCTCGTCGCCCTCACGCAACGGGGCGGCGAGGCCGATGCCGGTGAGCAGACCGATCACCGAGCCCCAGAGCATGGCCGCGTTGATCCGCAGCCGGCCGCTGGCGTACTGGGCGATCGCGCCGCCGAGCAGCAGCGCGAACCCGATCAGATGGACGTAGAGAAGTACCAGCCGAAGAGCTTCCACGCCGGCCATCCTCCCCCGCCAACGACAGTTTGTAGTAGCCGCCCCGCCGGGCTGAGCTCATACCGTGATCTCGGCGGCGGCCGTCCGGGGTGAGCCACGCCGGCCGAGCAGCACCAGGCCGATCCCGAGCACCGCGTAGCCGGCCAGCACGGCGACGGAGCGGCCCGCGCCCGCACCGTCGAAGAAGGCGGCCGAGCGCAGCAGCGTTCCGCCGGCCCCGACCGGCAGGAACTGCCCGACGGCGCCCCACGGCTGCGGCAGCAGCTCCGGCGCGGCGCTGACCGCGGAGAGCGGGTTGCCGACCAGGAAGACCAGCAGCGCGCCGAGGCCGAGCCCGGGGCCGCCGAGCAGCGCGCCCAGCCCGGCGACGGCACCGGCGGCGGCGAGCGCGAAGAGCCCGATCGCGGCGGCCTCGGCCGCCGGGTCGCCCCCGATCACTCCGAGCCAGCCGTGCAGCACGGCGGTGCCGACCAGCGCGGCGAGCAGGGCGTAGCCGACCAGCCCGACCAGCCGGGCGCGCCGGCCGGTGACCACGACGGTGAGCAGGACGCCGACGAGCATGCTGGTCAGCGCCAGCGGCAGGAAGCCGGCGGCGAAACCGGCCCCGCGCGGGTCGTCCGGGTCGGCCGGCACCACCGCCGTCACCGGCACCGGCCGTCCGCCGGAGAGCCCGGCGGCGGCCTCGGTGAGCAGGGCGGCGACGGTGGGGCTCGCACCTGGGGCGGTGTGCAGCCCGACGCCGTCGGGGCCGACGACGAACGCGGCGTACACCTCGCGGTCGCGTAGCGCCCGGTCGGCTGCGGCGGCGTCCGGCAGTTCGGTGACGACAAAGGCACCGGGACGGGCCGCCGCCAGCCGGCCGGCCAGTTCCGCGGTGGCCGGCGACGGCCCGGCGACGGCGACCGGCAGGTCGCGCGGTGCCAGGTTCGCGGCGGGCCCCGCGAAGAGGGGTACGAGCAGCGCCTGCGCCGCCACCGCGAGGGCGGCGGCCAGCACGGCGAGCAGCATCGGGGACCGGGGTGACCGGGACATGCCCACACTCCTTAAAACGAACGCTCGTTCTATTTAAGCCAGCCTGCGCTCCGGAGGTGTCAGGTGTCAAGAACGAGCGTTCGTTTTACACTGTGGGTCATGCCACGCGTATCGGACGCCCACCTCGCGGCCCGCCGCCAGCAGATCCTCGACGCGGCCCGGCGCTGCTTCCTGCGCGACGGCTTCCACAACACCTCGATGCAGAACGTGATCGCCGAGGCGGGGCTGTCGGTCGGCGCGGTCTACCGCTACTTCCCGAGCAAGAACGACCTGATCACCTCGATCGCCCAGTCGGTGATCGGCGGGGCGGACGTGGTCTTCGCCGAGCTGGCCGCCGCCGAGCCGCCGCTGCCCCTGGTCGAGGCGCTGGACCGGGCACTGACCTACGTCGACGCGCAGGCCGGCGAGGACGGCATCCTGCCGCTGGCGATCCAGGTGTGGAGCGAGTCGCTGCGCGACCCGGCGCTGGCGGCGTTCGTCAACGCGACGTACAGCGGCTTCCGGGAGC
This sequence comes from Micromonospora sp. U56, assembly GCF_018070095.1. NCBI lineage: Bacteria > Bacillati > Actinomycetota > Actinomycetes > Micromonosporales > Micromonosporaceae > Micromonospora > Micromonospora sp. U56. Next base: position 68,849 of record NZ_JAGPYL010000011.1, on the reverse strand, counting down.
GCTTCACGCTGCTGGCCCGGCGGGCCCAGGAGGCGGGCGAGCTGCCCCCCGACGCCGACCCCGAGGCCGTCGGCACCGCGCTGTTCGGCCTGGTCCCGGGCTACCTGATGCAGAAGGTGCTCACCGGCCGGCCGGACCGCCGCAGCTACCTCGCCGGCGTGCGCACCCTGCTCGGCCAGCCAGCCGCCTGAGCCGCGCCGGGCGGGCCCGGGTCAGGACAGCCGCCAGACCTGGAACGTGGGGCCGTCGGCGGGGAGGGTGACCACGCCGTCGGCGTCCGGGCGCAGCGCCGGGGCGCCGCCGTACGCGTTCTCCCCCGCCCCGAGGCCGGTCAGCCGGACGGGCCGGCCCGCGGCCCGGCGGGCGAGCACCAGCACCGCCCCGGTCGGGGCCTCGCGCAGGAAGACCAGGGTGTCGGCGTCGGCGTGCACCCGGCGCAGGCCGCCGTGGCGCAGCGCGGGCTCGTCGCGGCGCAGCGCCAGCAGCCCCCGGTACGCGGCGAAGGTGGCCCGGTCCCAGCTCTCCGGCCGGTGCCACGGCATCGGGGTCCGCGAACCCTCGCCGTTGGTGCCGGTCAGCCCCAGCTCGTCCCCGGCGAAGACCACCGGGGTACCCGGCATGGTGGCGAGCAGGCCGGCGGCCACCTCCTGCCGGGCGGCGTCGCCGACCACGGTGCGGATCCGGGCCGAGTCGTGCGAGCCGAGCAGCTGCCACGAGTGGGTGTACGAGCGCCAGGAGATCAGCGACCGGTAGGTGTCCATGGTCGCCAGCACGGCCTCGGCGTCCCGCCGCCGCACCCCGCCCGGGGTGCCGAGGAAGTTCGGCACCGGCTCGTCGCCGTGCCGCAGCCAGGACCAGACCGGGTCGGTGAAGCCGACGTAGTTCATCGTCCCGTGCCAGCCGTCGGAGTCCAGGTCGCCGGTGTGGTCGTGGCCGTGCTCGGCGAGCAGCAGGCCGTCGGGGCGGGTGTCGGCAACCACCTCGCGCAGCAGCCGCGCCACCTCGTGGGTGTACGCGTCCGCGCCGCGCCGGCCGGTCATGTTGGCCACGTCGACCCGCCAGCCGTCCAGCCCGTACGGCGGGCGCAGCCAGCGCCGCAGCAGCGAGTCGTCGGCGGTGGCGAAACGCCGGCGCAGCTCCGCGCTGCCCCAGTTCAGCTTCGGCAGCGACTTGACTCCGTTCCACGATTCGTAGTCCCCGGTGGCCTCGTCGAAGTAGTACAGCTCCCGCTCGGTGGCCCGCACGTCCGAGGCGGCGGCGGTGAACCACTCGTGCGCGTCGCCGGTGTGGTTGCTGGTGATGTCGCCGAGCAGCCGCCAGCCCCGGGCCCGGACGGCATCGGCGAGCCGGGCCAGCGCGGCGTCCCCGCCGAGCAGCGGGTCGACGGTGTCGAAGCTGGCCGCGTCGTACCGGTGGTTCGAGCGGGCCGGGAAGATCGGGGTGAGGTAGAGGGTGTTCACGCCGAGCCGGGCCAGGTGGTCCAGGCGCTCGGTGACGCCGTCCAGGTCGCCACCGTAGAACTGGTACGGCGTCTCCGGGCCGCGTCCGATCACCGGGGTGTCCCAGTCGCACGGGATCGCCCACTCCGGCGGCGTACGGCCGGTGGCGGCCGCGGAGCGGGCGAACCGGTCCGGGAAGATCTGGTAGATCACCGCGTCCCGCGCCCAGGCCGGCGGCGGGGCGTAGCTGACCAGCTTGAAGTCGCCGTTGTCCGGCACGTCGTGGCAGACCACGCCGGCGGCGTTCAGCCAGCGGTAGCCGGTGGTCTCGGAGAGCATGAAGCGGTAGTTGCTGACCGGGTTGCGGACCTCGACGTCGGCCCGCCACCAGACCTCGCCACCCTCGGTGCGGTCGACCACCGCCTCGGCGAACCGGGGCTCGCCGTCGCCGGTGGTCCGCACGTGCACGGTGCGCACGTCGGCGCCCGCCGGGACCCGGACGAAGACCGGCACGCTCTGACCGAGCGCCGGCTCCTGCTCGGGTACGTACAGGGCGGATCCGTCGTGGTGCGGCTGCAAGGACACGGAGAGACCTTTCGCGTGGGCCGGACGGGGCGAGAGGGGCAACCCGCCGCGACCGGTCTCCCGGCTGCGGCGACCAACCCGTGACTGCTCCGGTGCACGTCGTCCCGACGCCCTTGCCGCAGCGATTTACCGGAGGGGTGGGCGCTGCCCGCGCAGCTCGGGCTGAGCGGTCCAGCTCCGCGCAAACCCAGACCACTCACCCCGGCCCTTGCACGGACCCGGACCACTCACCCCGGCCCTTGCACGGACCCGGACCACTCAGCTCGCGCTGCGCGAAGAGCGGCCACCTATCCGATTCATCCCTTCACGGCTCCGGCGGTGAGGCCGGAGACGATGTAGCGCTGGAGGAGTTGGAACACCAGCACGGTGGGGATGGCGGTGAGCAGCGTGCCCGCCGCGAACATCCCGAAGTTGTTGTTGCGCTCGCCGGCCACCAGGCCGAACATGCCGACCGCGAGGGTCTTCGAGTTGGTGTTGGTGAGGAACACGTTGGCGAGGATGAACTCGTTGATCGAGCCGATGAAGGCGAGCAGCCCGGTCACCGCCAGGATCGGCGCCACCAGCGGCAGCATGATCCGGAAGAAGACCTGGGCGTGCGACGCGCCGTCCATGGTGGCCGACTCGTCGAGCTCCTTGGGCAGGGTGTCGAAGAAGCCCTTCATCAGCCAGGTGTTCGCCCCCAGCGCGCCACCCATGTAGAGCAGGAACAGGCCCCACGGGGTGTTGAAGCCGATCGACGGCCACAGGTCGGTGACCGTGGTGAAGATCAGGAAGATCGCCACGATCGCCAGGAACTGCGGGAACATCTGGATCAGCAGCAGCGTGAGCAGCCCGACCCGGCGGCCGGCGAACCGCATCCGGGAGAACGCGTACGCGGCCAGCGCCGACAGGAAGATCGACGCGAAGCTGGCCACCCCGGCGAGCAGCAGCGAGTTTAGGAACCAGTGGGCGAACGCCGTCTTGGCGAACAGGTTGGTGAAGTTCTCGAACGACGCCCCGGTCGGCAGCAGCTCGGTGGAGGACAGGGTGCCCAGCGGGTTGAGCGCGGCCGAGATGACGAAGACGATCGGGAAGAGGCTGAACGCCACCGCGAACACCCCGACCAGGTGCCGCCAACCGACCTGGGTGAACCAGCGGCCCCTGGACCTGCCCGTCGCGTTGCGGTTGGCCACGGGCACGTCGGCGTGGATCGTCACGAGTACACCTCCTCCTGCTTGCGGGTACGCGAGAAGCTGACCGCCGACACGACGGCCACGATCGCGAAGATGAAGATCGAGACGGTGGCGGCCATGCCGTACTCGGCGCCCTGAGCGCCGAAGGCCAACCGGTAGGTGTACGTGATCAGCAGGTCGGTGGCGCCGCTTCGCGGGTTGTCCGCGGGGAAGGGGCCACCCTCGGTCATGAACCAGATCGCGTTGATGTTGTTGAAGTTGTACGCGAACGACGCGATCAGCAGCGGCGAGATGGCCACCAGCAGCAGCGGCAGGGTGACCGCCTTGAACGACTGGAAGGGGCTTGCGCCGTCGACCGAGGTGGCCTCGGTCAGCTCCCGTGGGATGGCCTGGAGCGCGCCGGTGGCGACCAGGAACATGTACGGGTAACCGAGCCAGAGCTGCACCAGCAGCACCGCGATCCGGGCGGACCACGTCTCGCCGAACCAGTCGACGCTCAGCCCGAACAGGTTGTTGACCAGGCCGAAGTCGGTGTTGAACATGTCCCGCCAGACCAGCAGCATGGCGAACGACGGCATGGCGTACGGCAGGATCAGCAGCACCCGGTACAGGTTGGTGCCGCGCATCCGGGGCGAGTGCAGGGCCAGCGCGATGCCCAGGCCGAGCAGGAACGTGAAGCCGGTCGAGCCGATCGCGAAGGCGAAGTTCCAGACCAGCGTGCCGAAGAACGGGCCGGAGATGTTCGGGTCGGTCAGCACCCGGCCGAAGTTCTCCGGGCCGACGTTGACCTTCCAGCCCTGGGCGAGCCGCTCGCCGTCGGCGGCGACGAACGAGCCGACCGACTCGTCGGCGGTCCAGGTCTTGCCGCTCTCGCTGTCCTTGATGCAGTCGCAGGACTCGTCGTAGGCGCGGACCGCGGTCCCCTCGTACGCCCGGGACAGGCCGGACGAGCGCAACGCCCCACCGGCGGTCGGCACCACCAACTCGGTGATGTCACTGCTGCGGGCACTGGCCTGGCCGAAGTTCAGGACGGTGTAGCCCTCGGCGGCGGTGACCTTGCCGCCCGTCGCCACGGTGACCTGGCCGGGGTCGAGCTCCTTGAGCCCCTCGGCGTCACCGACCGAGACGGTGCCGCTCTTCGGGTCGGTCACCAGGAAGACCAGCGGCCCGGTGGCCGGGTCGCCCTTGGTGGCGACGGAGAGGGGGTACTGGGTGGAGCCGGGGACCTGCTTCACCGACGAGCTCTGGATCGCGACGATCGCGTCGGACTTCTCGCCGCGGTGACCGTCGCCGAAGTTCGTGAAGGCGGTGCTGGCGGTGTAGAGCACCGGGAAGACCTGGAACACGATCAGGAAGATCGTGCCCGGGATCAGGTACTTGGCCGGGATGTGCCGGGGAGTCAGGTAGAGGTAGAACAGGGCGACGGTGGTCGCCACCAGGACGGCCAGGCCGACCCAGAGCTTCGCCTCGATGAGCGGGAAGGCCGCCCAGATCGCGATCCCGGCCACCAGGCCGAGCAGGACCACCTTGACGAGGAGGCCGGTCAGGGTGATCGGCGCGTGGTGCCGCGCGTCACGGGACTTGCGCGGGAGCCCGGAGCGGGCGGGCTCCCGGCCCGGGGTCTGCGTGGCAGACCCCGGGCCGGACAGCGACGCGCTCATTACTTGATCTGACCGGAGATCGTCTTGCCGGCGGCGGTGACGGTCTTGGTCGGGTCGGCGCCACCGATGACGGCGGCCTCGGCCTTGCCGAACGGGTCCCAGATCGCGGCCATGGCCGGGATCGCCGGGAGCACCTGGCCGTTCTTGCCGGCCTCGGAGAACTTGGCCAGGTCCGGGTCGGTGCCCTTGACCTGGTCGAAGGCGGCGGTCAGCGCCGGCGGACGCGGCTCGGCGTTGTACAGCGCCACGGCCAGGTCGGGCTTGGTCACGTAGTTGGTGACGAACTCCTGGGCCAGGGCCTTGTTCTTGCCCTTGGCGGCGACGTAGAACGACTGGACGCCCACGAACGGCTGGGCCTCCTTGCCACCGGCGAAGCCGGGGACCGGGGAGATGTCGTACTTGATGCCGGCCTTCTTGGCGTCGGCGATCGCCCACGGGCCGGAGACCAGGTAGGCGCACTTCTTGCCGGTGAAGGTGGCGATCGAGTTCTCGCCGGTGATGGAGCGCTTCAACGCACCGTCACCCTTCTCACCGAGCTTGGCGATCTTCTGGAACGCCGCGATCGACTCCGGCTTGCCCACGCCCAGGTCCTTCGGGTCGTAGTCGCCGTTGGCGGCGGTGCCGAAGAGGTAGCCGCCGGCCGAGGTGTACAGCGGGTAGATGTGGTACGCGTCGCCGTTCTGTCCGGACTGGAGGCAGAGGATCTCGCTGGCCTTCTTCTCGGCCTTGAGCTTCTTGCCGGAGGCGACCAGGTCCTCGATCGTCTTCGGCGCCTCGGGGGCCAGCTCGGTGTTGCGGATCAGCGCGATGTTCTCGGTCGCGTACGGCACGCCGTAGACCTGACCGTTGAAGGTCACGGCCTTGACGGCGGTCTCGTTGAAGGCGCTCTTCTGCTCGGCCGCGAGCTGCACCGGGTCGATGGCGCCGTTCTGCACCAGGTTGCCGATCCAGTCGTGCGCGCCGACCACGACGTCCGGGCCGCTGCCCTGCTGGGAGGCGGTGACGAAGTTGGTCTGCAGGTCCTTGGAGACGGCCTGCACCTCGACGGTGACGCCGTTCTCCTGGCCGAACTTCTCACCGAACGGCTTGAGGGCCGCCGCCCGCTTGTCGTCGGCCCAGATGACGAGCTTGCCGCTCGCGGCCTTGGGGGAATCCTTGGCGGCCGGCTCGTCCTTGCTGTTGTCGCCGCAGCCGGACGCCGCGAGCGCCAGACCGAGAACGGCGACCACACCCGCGGTACGGATGCGCATCGGTACTCCTGTCGTTGTGGCGAGCGCCGGGGGAAGGGCGGCCCGCCAGTGGGAACCTCTGTAAGTTTTTGCCAACCGGCGCTGCGGTGCTGCGCCGCTGCTCTCGCATGTTGCGGGGACGTTAGCAAGAGGTTGCAGGGAATGGAAGGGCTTGCAGGAGTGCCCGCAAGAACTTGCCGGTGAGCTAAGGTTCCGCCATGCGCGCTCGACTGTCCGACATCGCCCAGCAGGCCGAAGTCAGCGAGGCCACGGTGTCGCGGGTGCTCAACGACCGCCCCGGCGTGGCCCCCGAGACCCGGCAGGCCGTCCTGACCGCCCTCGACGTGCTCGGTTACGAGCGCCCCGCCCGGCTGCGCAAGCGCAGCGCCGGGCTCGTCGGGCTCGTCGTCCCGGAGCTGGACAACCCCATCTTCCCGATGTTCGCCCAGGTCATCGAGTCGACCCTGGCCCAGAGCGGGTTCACCCCGGTGCTGTGCACCCAGACCCCCGGCGGGGTCACCGAGGACGAGTACGTCGAGATGCTGCTGGACCGGCAGGTCTCCGGGATCGTCTTCGTCTCCGGCCTGCACGCCGACACCGCCGCCAACCACGACCGGTACCGCGCGCTGATCGCCCGCCCGCTGCCCGTCGTGATGATCAACGGGTACGTCCCGAACGTCGCCGCCCCCTTCGTCTCCTGCGACGACGGTGAGGCCGCCGAGCTGGCCGTCGCACACCTGGTCGCGCTCGGCCACCGCCGGATCGGCCTGATCACCGGCCCGGACCGGTTCGTGCCGGTGCAGCGCAAGGTGGCCGGCTGGCGTACCGCGATGACCCGGCTCGCCGGCGCCGGCGAGCAGGACCTGGCCGAGCTGGCCGAGCTCTCGCTCTTCGGCGTGGAGGGCGGCGAGGCGGCCGCCGGCCGGCTCATCGAACGCGGCGTCACCGGCGTCGTCTGCGGCTCCGACCTGATGGCGCTCGGCGCGATCCGGGCGGCGCGGCAGCGCGGCATGTCGGTCCCGCATGACCTCTCGGTGGTCGGCTACGACGACTCCCCGCTGATGGCCTTCACCGATCCGCCGCTGACCACCATGCGCCAGCCGGTCGCCGCGATGGCGGTCGCCGCGGTGCGGGCCCTGGTCGACGAGATCAACGGCCACGCCGCGCCGCACTCGGAGTACCAGTTCCGCCCGGAGCTGGTGGTACGCGGCTCCACCGCGGTCGTCCGGCCGGCCGGCGCCAACCCGGTCCAGGGCGGCACCCGGCACCGGCCGACGCCGCCCGCCCTCGCCGTCCCGGCCTGACCGACCCGAGCGCCCCGGACGGCCGCCACGACGGCGGCCGTCCCGGTGCCGCCCCCGCCTGCTGGGACGGCCCGCACCGGGCCGCCAGGCCCGCCGGAGGGGGCGGGCCATCATTTCTTGCGCAAGGAATGCTTGACTCTTGCAGCAACCGGGCGGCATTCTGCACTGACATCCGCGCCCACCACCCACCCGTGCGCGGGTGCTCGCCGTCCCGCGCCAAAGAACGGGGATCGTCACCGATGACCGACGCCACCAACCCGGCACCGCCGGCCGCCGACGCCGACTGGTGGCGGTCCGCGGTCGTCTACCAGGTCTACGTCCGCAGCTTCGCCGACGCCGACGGCGACGGCGTCGGTGACCTCCGGGGCATCCGGGAGCGGCTGCCGTACCTGCGCGACCTCGGGATCGACGCGCTCTGGCTGACCCCCTTCTACACCTCGCCGCAGGTCGACGCCGGCTACGACGTCGCCGACTACCGCGACGTCGACCCGCTGTTCGGCACGCTCACCGACTTCGACGCGATGATCACCGACGCGCACGCCCTCGGGCTGCGGATCATCATCGACCTGGTGCCCAACCACACCTCCAGCGCGCACCCCTGGTTCCAGGCCGCGCTGGCCGCCGGCCCGGGCTCACCGGAGCGGGAGCTCTACCTCTTCGCCGACGGCAGGGGCGAACACGGCGAGCTGCCCCCGAACGACTGGGAGAGCATCTTCGGCGGCCCGGCCTGGACCCGGGTGCCGGACGGCCAGTGGTACCTGCACCTGTTCGACCCGGCCCAGCCCGACCTGAACTGGCGGCACCCGCGGGTGCGCGCCGAGTTCGAAAACGTCCTCCGCTTCTGGCTGGACCGCGGCGTCGACGGGTTCCGGATCGACGTGGCGCACGGAATGATCAAGGCCGAGGGGCTGCCGGACGTCGGCTTCAGCTCGATGACCACCGGCCAGCGCCAGTCCGAACTGCTCGGCAAGGGCCGCCTGCCCTACTTCGACCAGGACGAGGTGCACGAGATCTACCGCGCCTGGCGGCCGATCCTGGACAGCTACCCGGGTGGCCGGATGGCGGTGGCCGAGGCGTGGGCGGAGACCCCGCAGCGACTGGCCCGCTACATCGGCCCGGACGAGCTGCACCAGGCGTTCAGCTTCGACTTCCTCGACGCCACCTGGTCGGCCGACTCGTTCCGCAAGGTCATCGACACCGCGCTGGCCGAGTCCACCATCGTCGGCGCCCCGACCACCTGGGTGCTGTCCAACCACGACCGGCAGCGGCACGTCACCCGGTACGGCGACGGCGAGGTCGGCCTGCGCCGGGCCCGGGCCGCCGCCCTGCTGATGCTGGCCCTGCCCGGCTGCGCCTACGTCTACCAGGGCGAGGAACTGGGCCTGCCCGAGGTGCTGGACCTCCCCGACGAGCTGCGCCAGGATCCGGCGTTCCTGCGTACCGGGGAGAGCCGCGACGGTTGCCGGGTGCCGATCCCGTGGAGCGGCGAGCTGGCCCCGTACGGCTTCGGCCCGGAGGGCAGCGAGCTGAGCTGGCTGCCGGCCCCGGCGACCTGGCGTGCCCTCTCGGTGGCCGCCCAGACCGGCGTCGCCGGCTCCACCCTGGAGCTGTACCGCGCCGCGCTGCGGATCCGGCACGAGCACCCGGCGCTGGCCGGCACGACCGGCGGGGTGACCTGGCTGGAGGGCGGGCCCGGCATGCTCGCCTTCAGCCGCACCGGCGGCGGGACCACGCTGACCTGCGTGGTCAACATCAGCGGCGCGCCGGCCCCCGTCGAGGGGTACGGCCGGCCGCTCGTCGCGAGCGAGGGCCTCACCAAGCAGGGACCGGGGCATCTCCTGCCGGTGGACGCAGCTGCGTGGTTCGAACGGCGCTGAGCCGGGTAACCCGCCATTGACCTGGTCGTCCGTTGTGCCCCGCGCCGACGGGCGACTGGGCCTGCCGACCCCTTGTGGTGGGGGGTGAGGTGGCACCGGCGCCTCGGGGAGTTCCCCGGGGCGCCGGTGTCCTCCTCGGCCCGAGTTCTGCGTGCTGGACGGCCCGCCCCGCTGACGGGTCAGCGGCCCTTGCGCCGCAGCAGCTCCGAGATCCGCTCGAAACCGGCCCGCAGCTCGTCCTCGCTGGGGGCCGGCTGCGGCGCGACCGGGTGCTCCGCGCGCGCGGCCGCCTGCTCCAACTCCTCGTCGATCACGTCCTCGAAGTCCCCGTAGAGGTCGGACTCGTCGATCCGGGCCGCCTCGTCCTCGGCGGCGATCTGCGCGGCGGCGATCTCGCCGCGCACCTCCTCGGCCGACAACGCCGGCACCAGCGGCTCGACCACCGCCATCAGCTGCTCCTCGGCCACCACCGCCTCGGCCAGCGCCAGGGCGTGCGGGCGCTCGTACGGGCCGCAGACCACCGGCTCCCACTCGGCGGGGTCGCCGAGCGGGCCGAACGTGATGATCCACGGCAGGCCGAGCATCGGCGAGTCGTCCGGCAGGTCCAACGTCACGAGTGCGCCCACGCGCTCATCATGGCCGGTCACAGCCGAAAGGTGAGTGGCATTTGCGGCAACTGCCGGTTCGCGCATCGGTCGGTTTCCTGACCTGTTCGTCCGTCGACTCAGCCTGGGCGGGCGGCGTCGAGAGCGGCGCGGACCAGGGCGAGTGCCCGATCCGGCGGCACGCCCAGCCGCACCGCCTCGTCGGCGTACCGGGCCGCCGCCCGCTGCAACCGGTCAGTCGCGTTGTCGCGGCCCGGCGCGACGTACGTCCCGTGCCGCCCCCGGGTCTCCAGCAGCCCGGCCGCCTCCAGCTCCCGGTACGCCCGCGCCACGGTGTTCGCCGCCAGCCCCAGCTCGGCGGCGAACTGGCGCACCGGCGGCAGCCGGGTGCCCACCGGCAGCCGCCCGTCGCCGACCATCGCGGCCAACTGCCCGCGCACCTGCTCGTACGGGGGCACCGCCGAGCCCGGGTCGATCTCGATCAGCACGTCAGCCCGCCCCTCCCGGGGTCCCCGGATCGGTGTCCGGGTCCGTCTCGACGTCGAGGTCCGCCGGGACGGGCCCGTCGGAAAGGTCGACCACCCGCCCGTGCCGGCTGGTCGCGGCGAGCGCCGCGCCGAAGAGCACCAGCTGGTTGAGCAGGTACAGGTAGAGCAGCAGCCCGACCGCGCCGGCCACCACCGTGTACGCCGGGTTCCGCTCGGTCCGCACCACGTAGTAGCGCCCGACGGTGTTGAGCAGCGTGATGCCCACCGCGACGATCAGCACCACCGGCCGCAGCCGCCGGCGACTCATCCGCAGCCGGGGCACCGCCACCAGCAGCGCCGTCGCCAGCACCGCGTTGACCACCACGCTGAGCGCCGCGCTGACCGTGGTCAGCCCCACCGAGCCGGTGGCCCGCAGCAGGAAGCGCAGCAGGGACTCCAGGGCGTCGACGGCCGCCACCGAGACGCCGAGCATCACGAAGACCAGCACCAGCACACCCAGGTCGACCAGGCGGCGCACCACCAGGTTGCCGGGCTGCTGGTTGAAGCCGTACATGAGCCGCTGCGAGGAGCGGATCGCCTCCACCCAGCCGATCCCGGTGAAGACCAGGATGACCAGGCCGATCACTCCGACGGTGTTGCTGCTCTCGGCGATCTGCCCGGGGTCGAGGAACGGCAGGTTCTCCCGCAGGAAGTCGGCGGCGGCGTCGCTGACCTCATCGTTGTCCTCCAGGATCGCCCCGAAGATCGAGTACGCCACCAGGGCGAGCGCGAAGACGGCGAAGAACCCGTAGTAGGCGATCGCCGCGGCCAGCCGCCCGCCCAGCACGTTGGTGTAGAGGTCGATGGCCCGCCAGAGGTGGTCGAAGCGGGGCCACCGGTGCCGGGCCGTGGTGAACCGGCGGTCGATCCCGCCCGTCAGCCGGCCCCACGCCTCCACCACGTCATCCTCGCCGATCTCCCGCCGCGGGGCGGGCCTGTGGCCACCGGCCCGGTCAGCCGCCGAGCCGGAAGTCCCGGCGGGGTTGCCACCGGGTCGCACCGCTGTGCGAGAAGAGCGTGAACGAGTCCACCTCGAACATGGCCGAGAAGTCGGCCAGGTCCTCGTACGCCCGGTCCAGCGCCTCGGGGGCGACGTCCTGCGCGACGGTGACGTGCGGGTGGTACGGGAAGCGGGCCTCCCGGCGCAGCTCGGGTGCGGCGTTGATGGCGGCGGCGAGCAGTTCGCACTCGCTGATCCCGGTGGCCACCGTCACGAACACCACCTGGGTCACCGGCCGGAACGTGCCCGTGCCCCGCAGGTGCAGGGTGAATGGCAGGTGCCGGGCGGCCACCCGGCTCAGGTGCTCCTCGACCGCCGGCAGCGCCGCCACCGGGATCTCGGTGGGCCCGAGCAGCGTCACGTGCGCCGGGACCACCTGCGGGTCGCCGGACTCGGCCCGGCGCCGGGTGAGCATGCCACCCCACGGCTCCGGGACGTCCACCGCGATCCCGATCTGGATGGTGCCGCCGTCCACCGGCGCCCCGTCCCTGCGATCCACGCTCCGCGCCACCCCTCCACCCGTACCCGTCGGCCCGGAGCCGCTACTCGAAGCGGACCGGAGGGAAGAACCCGATCCGGTCGTACGCGGCGCGCAGCGTCGGCGCGGCGACCGCGCGGGCCTTCTCGGCGCCGGCGGCGAGCAGCTTGTCCAGCTGCGCCGGGTCGTCGAGGTGGGCGCGGGTGCGCTCCTGGATCGGGGTGACGAACTCCCGGACCACCTCGCCCAGGTCCTTCTTGAGGTCGCCGTAGCCCTTGCCGGCGTACGCGGCGACCAGGTCGTCGATGCTCCGGCCGGACAGCGCCGAGTAGATGGTCAGCAGGTTGGAGATGCCCGGCTTGGTCTCGGTGTCGAAGACGATCTCGCGGCCGGTGTCGGTGACCGCGGAGCGGATCTTCTTGGCCGAGCGGGCCGGCTCCTCCAGCAGGTCGATGATGCCGGCCGGCGAGGAGGACGACTTGGACATCTTCGCCGTCGGGTCCTGCAGGTCGGTGATCTTCGCGGTGTCCTTGACGATGTGCGGGGCGGGCACGGTGAAGGTCGGGCCGAACAGCGAGTTGAACCGCTGCGCCAGGTCGCGGGAGAGCTCCAGGTGCTGGCGCTGGTCCTCGCCGACGGGCACCGCGTTGGCCTGGTAGAGCAGGATGTCGGCGGCCTGCAGGATCGGGTACGTGAAGAGGCCGACGCTGGCCCGCTCGCTGCCCTGCTTCTGCGACTTGTCCTTGAACTGCGTCATCCGGCTGGCCTCGCCGAAACCGGTGATGCAGCCGAGCACCCAGGCCAGCTGCGAGTGCTCGGGCACCTGCGACTGGACGAACAGGGTGCTGCGCTCCGGGTCGAGCCCGACCGCGAAGAGCTGCGCGGCGGCCACCCGGGAGCGCTGCTTCAGCACCGCCGGGTCGTGCCCCGCGGTGATCGCGTGCAGGTCGACCACGCAGTAGAACGCGTCGTGGGTCTCCTGCAGCGCCACCCAGTGCCGCACCGCGCCCAGATAGTTGCCGAGGTGGAACGAGTCGGCCGTCGGCTGGATGCCGGAGAAGACGCGCGGGCGGGCGGGAACGTCGGACATGACGGCAATTCTGTCAGCAACGCCCGGCGTACGTCATGACGGGCCGGCGGGTCGGCTCGCCGCCGGCGCGGCGGGGGTGGTGACCTCGCGCCGCTGCTCGGGCAGGCGCGCCGCGGAGACCGCGACCCGGGACACCCGGCGCCCCTCCAGGGCCAGCACCCGCAGCAGCCAGCCGTCGACCGGCTCGTCCGGCGCCTCGGCGTCGACCGGGGACACCGGCACCTCGTCGCCGGCCACCGGCAGCCGCCCGAGCGCCGCCATCAGGTAGCCGCCGACCGTCTCGTACGGCCCGACGGGCAGCGGCACCCCGGTGCGCTCGGCGAAGTCGGCGAGGTTGAGCCGGCCGTCCACCACGGCGGGCAGGCCCGCGTGCGCGGGCTCGGGGTCGCCGTCGTACTCGTCGTGGATCTCCCCGACCAGCTCCTCGATCAGGTCCTCACACGTGACGATGCCGGCGGTGCCGCCGTACTCGTCGACCACCACCGCCAGGTGGTGTCCCTCCTTGCGCATCTCGGTCAGCGCGGCGAGCACCCGCTTGCTGCCGGGCAGCTGTTTGACCTCGCGGGTCAGCTCGCCGACGGTGGTGCACGGGTCGAGGTCGGGGCGGAGCAGCACGTCCCGCAGGTGCACGAAGCCGACCACGTCGTCCTGGGTGCCGTCGACCACCGGGTAGCGGGTGTGCGTCTCGGCCCGGACCACCCGCTCGGCCTCGGCGATGGTCAGCCCGGCGGAGAGGAAGACGACCTCGGTGCGGGGCATCATCACCTCGCGGACCAGGCTCGCGCCGGCCACCAGCACCTCGTCGATGATCCGCCGCTCGTCCGGGTGGAGCCGGGTGTTGGCCGCGACGAGGTCGCGCAGCTCGTCCTCGCTGATCCGCTCCCGACCGGCCGCCGGGCTGGCGCCGAGCAGGTCGGTGACGAGGCGGGTGGCGCCGTCGGCGGCCCGGACGACGAGCCGGGCCACCGTCCGGGCGATCGGCCCGGGCCGGCGTCGGGGCCGCCCCGACACGCGTCGACGCAGCCCGGGACTGCCCGCTTCCCGCATGGAAGAGATGGTAAGGCTGCGCGTCACCGCCGACCGGCGATGTTCGGATCTGTTCAGTCGTGAAGGTTCATGATGGAATGAGGCGGGCCGGGACGCTGAGCGCGGGCACAGCGTGCGGCCGTAGGGTGATCACGAACGGCCGCGACGGGACGCGGCCAGGCAGGAGGACCCGACGTGAAACTGCTCGTCACCGGCGGCGCCGGCTTCATCGGCAGCGTGGTGACCCGGATGCTGCTCGACAACGGCCACGGCGTGACGGTCCTCGACGACCTGCGCACCGGCCACCGGGCCGCGCTCGCGCCGGACGCCACCCACGTCGAGCTGCCCGTCCACGAGGCCGCCCGGGTGCTCACCCCGGAGGCCGGCTTCGACGGGGTGCTGCACTTCGCCGCGCTGATCGCCGCCGGCGAGTCGATGGTCCGCCCGGAGCTGTACTGGCACGCCAACACGGTCAGCTCGATCGCCCTGATCGACGCGGTCCGCGCCGCGCGGGTACCCCGGCTGGTCTTCTCCTCCACCGCCGCCGTCTACGGCAACCCGACCGAGCTGCCCATCCCGGAGACCGCGGTCAAGGCCCCCACCAACACGTACGGGGCCACCAAGCTCGCCGTCGACATGGCGCTCACCTCCGAGGCGATCGCCCACGACCTGGCCGCCGTCTCGCTGCGCTACTTCAACGTCGCCGGGGCGTACCTCCGCGACGACCTGGCGATCGGCGAACGGCACGACCCGGAGACCCACCTGATCCCGATCGCGCTGGACGTCGCCGCCGGCCGGCGGGAGAAGCTCCAGCTCTTCGGCGACGACTACCCCACCGTCGACGGCACCTGCGTGCGCGACTACATCCACGTGGCGGACCTGGCCCGGGCCCACCTGCTGGCGCTCAGCGCCGCCGTGCCCGGCCGGCACCGGATCTACAACCTGGGCAACGGCAACGGCTTCACCAACCGCCAGGTGGTCGACGTGGTCCGCGAGGTCACCGGCCACCCGCTGCCGGTGGAGATCGCTCCGCGCCGCGAGGGCGACCCGGCCGAGCTGGTCGCTTCTTCGGCGCTGGCCCGCGAGGAGCTGGGCTGGACGCCGGAGAAGCCGACCCTGCACGACATGGTCGGCGACGCCTGGGCCTTCTACCGCGCGCACGTGCTGGGGCAGCGATGAGCGGGCCGGCCGCGCAGACCGCGCCACCCGGGGCCGCGGCGGGCGACGTCGCGGCCCGCGCCGCCGCCGGCTTCCACGCCGCGTACGGCGAGCCGCCCGCCGGCCGCTGGGCGGCTCCCGGCCGGGCCAACCTGATCGGCGAGCACACCGACTACAACGACGGCTTCGTGCTCCCCTTCGCGCTGACCCTGCGGACCGTGGTCGCCGCCGCCCCGCGGCCCGGTGAGCGGTGGACGGTCCGGTCGGAGCTCTCCGACGAGGCGGTGGAGTTCGGCGCCGCCGAGGTCGACGAGCCGGGCCGGGTCACCGGCTGGGCGGCGTACGTGGCCGGGGTCGTCTGGGCGCTGCGCGAGGCCGGGTACGACGTGCCCGGTGCCCGGCTGGCGATCACCTCCGACGTACCGGTGGGCTCCGGCCTCTCCTCCTCGGCGGCCATCGAGGCGGCGGTGCTCGCCGCCCTGGTCGACCTGGGCGGGCTGGACCTGCCCGCCGAGAGGCAGCCGCGGCTGGCCCAGCGGGCCGAGAACGCCTACGTCGGCGCGCCGACCGGCATCATGGACCAGTCGGCGGTGATCCGCTGCCGCGAGGGGCACGCCCTCTTCCTGGACTGCCGCACCGAGGCCGTCGAACACATCCCGTTCGACCTCGACGCCGCAGGGCTGGCCGTGCTCGTCATCGACAGCCGCGCGCCGCACCGGCACGCCGACGGCGAGTACGCCTCCCGCCGCGCCGCCTGCGAACGGGCCGCCTCGCTGCTCGGGGTGCCGGCGCTGCGGGACGTACCGCTCGCCGACCTCGACGCCGCACTGGCCCGGCTCGACAACGACGAGATCCGCCGCCGGGTCCGGCACGTGGTGACCGAGGACCAGCGGGTGCTGGACACCGTCGACCTGCTCCGCGCCGGCCGGGTACGCGAGATCGGCCCGCTGCTCACCGCCTCGCACGCCTCCATGCGGGACGACTTCGAGATCACCGTCCCGGAGATCGACACCGCGGTCGAGACGGCCCTGGCGGCCGGCGCGCTCGGCGCCCGGATGACCGGCGGCGGCTTCGGCGGCTGCGTCCTCGCCCTGGTCCACTCCGACCAGTCCGACCCCGTGGCCCGCGCCGTCGCCACCGCCTACGCCGACCGAGGCTTCCCCGCCCCCGCCCACGTCACGGTCCTCCCCGCCCCCGGCACCACCCGCCTCGACTAACCCCCACCCCGTCGCCGTCGGGGGCCTCTTACAGAGAAAGAGTGGCTATCCACGTCGGAATAGCCACTCTTTCTCTGAAAGTGCGTCCGGCCAACCCGGGGTGGGTCAGGCGGTGTCGACGATCATGCCGGCGGCGACGGTGCGGTTGGTGGTCTCGTCGATGATGACGAAGCCACCGGTGGTGCGGTTGCGGCGGTACTCGTCGGCGAGCAGCGGCACGGTGGTGCGCAGCCGCACCCGGCCGATCTCGTTGAGCTTCAGCTCGCCGGCCGCCTCGTCCCGGTGCAGGGTGTTGATGTCCAGCCGGTAGTGCAGCCCGCGCACGATGGCCCGGGCCGACCGGGTGGTGTGCTTGATCGCGTACTTGCCGCCGACCTGGAGCGAGCGGGTCTCGTCCATCCAGCAGACCATCGCCTCGATGTCCTGCGACACCGCCGGCGAGTTGTTCGGCCGGCAGATCATGTCGCCCCGCGAGATGTCGATCTCGTCTTCCAGCCGGACGGTCACCGACATCGGCGGGAACGCCTCGGCCACCGGGCCGTCCGCCGTCTCCACCGAGGCGATCCGGCTGGTGAAGCCGGAGGGCAGCACCATCACCTCGTCCCCCGGCTTGAGCACGCCCGAGGCCACCTGCCCGGCGTAGCCCCGGTAGTCGGTGACGGTGGTGGACTGCGGACGGATCACGTACTGCACCGGGAACCGCACGTCGACCAGGTTGCGGTCGGAGGCGATGTGCACCCGCTCCAGGTGGTGCAGCAGCGACGGGCCCTCGTACCAGGGCATGTTCTCCGAGCGGGTGACGATGTTGTCGCCCTTGAGCGCGGAGATCGGCACCACGGTCAGGTCCGGCACGTCGAGCTTCGCGGCGAACGCGGTGAACTCGTCGGCGATCCGCTCGAAGACCTCCTGCGAGTAGTCGACCAGGTCCATCTTGTTCACGCAGAGGACCAGGTGCGGCACCCGCAGCAGCGAGCAGAGGAAGGCGTGCCGGCGGGACTGCTCGACCAGGCCCTTGCGGGCGTCCACCAGGATCAGCGCCAGGTCGGCGGTGGAGGCGCCGGTGACCATGTTCCGGGTGTACTGGATGTGCCCCGGGGTGTCGGCGATGATGAACTTCCGCCGGGGGGTGGCGAAGTAGCGGTACGCCACGTCGATGGTGATGCCCTGCTCCCGCTCGGCGCGCAGGCCGTCGGTGAGCAGCGCCAGGTTGGTGTACTCGTCACCCCGGGCCGCGCTGACCGCCTCGACGGCGGCGAGCTGGTCGGTGAAGAGCGACTTGGTGTCGTACAGCAGGCGGCCGATCAGGGTGGACTTGCCGTCGTCCACGCTGCCGGCGGTGGCGAAGCGCAGCAGGTCCATCGGCCGGGCCTCCGGCCCGGCCCCGGTGGCGGCGCGGCTGTCCGCCGCGCCCCCGGCGATGGTCTCGGTGCTCATCAGAAGTAGCCCTCCCGCTTGCGGTCCTCCATGGCGGCCTCGCTGACCCGGTCGTCGCCGCGGGTCGCGCCGCGCTCGGTGATCCGGGTGGCGGCCACCTCCTCGATCACCTTCTCCACCGTGTCGGCGTCCGAGCGGACGGCCGCGGTGCACGAGGCGTCGCCCACGGTGCGGTAGCGCACCCGGGCCTTGAACCGCTCCTCCCCCGCGCGGGGGCGGAAGAACTCGTTCACCGCGTAGAGCATGCCGTCGCGCTCGACCACCTCGCGCTCGTGCGCGTAGTAGATCGACGGCAGCGGGATGCGCTCGTGGGCGATGTAGTGCCAGACGTCCAGCTCGGTCCAGTTGGACAGCGGGAAGACCCGGATCGACTCGCCCGGGTGGTGCCGGCCGTTGTAGAGCGACCACAGCTCGGGGCGCTGGTTCTTCGGGTCCCACTGGCCGAACTCGTCGCGGAAGCTGAACACCCGTTCCTTGGCGCGGGCCTTCTCCTCGTCCCGCCGGGCGCCGCCGAAGAGCGCGTCGAAGCGGTGCTTCTCCACCGCGTCCAGCAGCACCGGGGTCTGGATCCGGTTGCGCATGCCGTCGCCGGACTCGCGGACCATGCCCCTGGCCAGGGCCTCCGGCACGCTGGCCACGATCAGGTGCAGGCCCAGCTCGGCGACCCGCTGGTCGCGGTACTCCAGGACCTCGGGGAAGTTGTGCCCGGTGTCCACGTGCATGACCGGGAAGGGGATGTTGGCCGGGGCGAACGCCTTCTGGGCCAACCGGAGCATGACGATGGAGTCCTTGCCGCCGGAGAAGAGCAGCACCGGGCGCTCCATCTCCGCGACCACCTCACGCATCACGAAGATGCTCTCCGCCTCGAGCGCGTCGAGGTGGGAGACCTGGTAGAAGCGGGCGGGGGCGGTCATGACACGGTCTCGATCGGCGTGGATCCGCTCATGGATTCCAGACCTTTCCGGTCGGATACATCAAGAACAAGCGCTCAGGCTACCCGGAATGTCTCTGCAGCGCTGCAAGCAACCGAGTGGCGAGATCCTTGCGGCAGACCAGTAGGTCCGGCAGCCGCGGATCCGCCTCGTTGTATTTCAGCGCAGAACCGTCGATCCGGGAAGCGTGCAGGCCGGTGGCCGTCGCCACAGCGACCGGGGCGGCCGAGTCCCACTCGTACTGGCCACCGGCGTGGATGTAGGCGTCCACCTCACCGGTCACCACCGCGGCGATCTTCGCACCGGCCGAGCCCATCGGCACCAGGTGCGCGCCCACGTCCTCCGCCAGGTCGCTCAGGAAGACCGGCGGCCGGCTCCGGCTCGCCGCCAGGCGCAGCGTCCGCCCGCCACCCGCGGTCGCCGCCTCCAACGTCATCGGCGGGTACGCCGGCGGGTGGTCCGTGCCGAGCACCCGGTGCTGCGCCGGCAGCCCCACCGCCCCGGCCACCAGCCCGTGCGGCGTCGGCGCGTTGCGCGCCCAGAGCGCCACGTGCACCGCCCAGTCCGAGCGCCCCTCCTCGGCGAACTCCCGGGTGCCGTCCAGCGGGTCGACGATCCACACCCGGTCGGCGGTCAGCCGGGACACCGCCGCCGGGTTCACCTCCGCCGCCCAGGCCAGCCGCGAGCCCTCGTCCTCCTCCGACAGGACCGCGTCACCGGGTCGCCACCGGGCCAGCTCGGTACGGATCAGGTCGTGCGAGACCTTGTCCCCGGCCGACTTCAGGGCGCCCGCGTCGGCGAACCCCATCTCGGCACGCAAGCCCAGCAACGCCTGCCCGGCCCGCGCCGCCAGCCACCGGGCGAACGCGCCGTCGATCATCGGAGGACTGCCCACGTACCACTCCCGTCGCCTCGCCGCGATCCGGGTCGCGGGTCGCGGCACGCCAGAAGGCGCAGACTACCGGCCGGGGCGACCCGTTCCCGGTACGCCCCGCCCTCAGGCCCCGTGGTACGCGTTCTGCGTCGGCTCCACGCCCTTGGTGACCACCGACTCCACCACGTCCGCCGCCCGGTCGACCAGGAACTCCAGCTCCTTGCGCTCCGCAGCGCCGAAATCCGACAGTACGTAGTCCGCCGGGTCCTGCCGCCCCGGCGGGCGACCGATGCCGAACCGCACCCGGACGTACTCCTTCGTCCCCAGCGACTTCGACATCGAGCGCAGGCCGTTGTGCCCGCCCTCGCCGCCGCCGATCTTGATGCGCAGCTGGCCGTACGGGATGTCCAGCTCGTCGTGCACCGCGATCACCCGCTCGGCGGGGATCTTGTGGAACTGGGCCAGCGCCGCCACCGGACCGCCGGAGAGGTTCATGTACGTCAGCGGCTTGACCAGCACCAGCTTCGGCCCGCCGAAACCCAGCCGCCCCTCGGCGACCTCCGCCACCGCCCGCTTGTGCCGGCCGAACTTCGCCCCCACCCGGCCCGCCAGCAGGTCGGCGACCAGGAAACCGACGTTGTGCCGGTTACCGGCGTACTCCCGACCGGGGTTGCCCAGGCCGACCACCAGCCACGGCCCCACCTCGTCCGTCACGTCCCGTCCCTCCCGCTCAGCGCCGCACCTGTCCCGATACGCCGACAGGCGCCCCCCGCTGTCCGCCGGGAGCGCCTGCCGTAAACGATGCGGACCGATCAGGCCCCGGTCTCGGCGCTCTCCTCGCCACCGGCGGCGGCCGGCTCGCCGGCCTCGGCGCCCTCGGACGCCTCGGCGGTCTCCTCGCCGACCCCGGCCTCGACCTCCGCGTCGGCCACCTCGACCTCGGGCAGGGTCGCCTCGAGCTGCTCGGCGGTCGGGGCGGC
Source organism: Micromonospora sp. U56 (assembly GCF_018070095.1). Taxonomy (NCBI): domain Bacteria; kingdom Bacillati; phylum Actinomycetota; class Actinomycetes; order Micromonosporales; family Micromonosporaceae; genus Micromonospora; species Micromonospora sp. U56. The sequence goes on along the minus strand of NZ_JAGPYL010000011.1, from coordinate 48,261 downwards.
GGTCACCGAGGCGACCAGCAGCTCCGCGTCGGTGGCCAGCTCGACGCCGGCCGGCAGCTGCACGTCGGCGGCCGTCACCTGGGTGCCGGCCTCCAGGCCCTCGATCGAGGCCTCCAGGTGGTCCGGCACCTTGGTGGCGTCGGCGGTCACCGACAGGGTGTCGTGGTCGTGCACAATCAGGGTGTCCCTGGCGGCCTCGCCGGTCAGCTGGACCGCGACCTCGACGGTGACCTTCTCGCCACGGCGGACCAGCAGCAGGTCGATGTGCTCGAAGGTGTCCCTGATCGGGTCACGCTGGATCGCCTTCGGCAGCGCCAGCACCTGGGTGCCGTCGCTGACCTCGATCGCGAAGAGCTGGTTCGCGCCGCCCTTGCGGATCGCGGCCGCGAACTCGCGGGCCGGGAGCGCGATGTGCTTGGGCTTCTCGCCGTGGCCGTACAGCACGGCGGGCACCTTGCCGGCCCGGCGGGTACGACGGGCACCACCCTTGCCGAACTCGGTACGGGGCTCGGCGCTGATCTTTACCTCGGACACGGGGAAACTCCTGATGCGTTCGCTACGGCGGCTTGTCGTCTTGCGGTGCTGGGGCGAGGGGCTCGCTGGGGCTCATGCGTCATGAACGACTGCCCGGAGCACCGCGTCGATGACGGTGCCTCCGTGCGGTGCTTTTCAGCGGCCCGCCGGGCACCCTCGCCGTGGCAACCGCACCAGTCTACCCGAGCTGATTCCGAGGTTTCCGGCAGTCCCCTCATCACCGTTCCCGCCGGCGCGCCGGCCGGCGGGAACGGTGCCGCGCCGCGGTCACCGCCGCGGCGCGGCGCTCAGCTCAGGCCGCCGAAGAGGGTGGTCACCGACCCGTCGTCGAAGACCTCGCGGATCGCCCGGGCCAGCAGCGGCGCGATCGACAGCACGGTGAGCTTGTCGAGCTGCTTCTCCGGCGGGAGGGGCAGCGTGTTGGTCACCACGATCTCGCTGATCGGGCTGTTCTTCAGCCGCTCGGTCGCCGGGTCCGACAGCAGGGCGTGGGTGGAGGCGACGACGATCTCCGCCGCACCCGACTCCTTGAGGATGTCGGCGGCCTTGCTGATCGTGCCACCCGTGTCGATCATGTCGTCGACGATCAGGCAGACCCGACCCTCGACCTCACCGACCACCCGGTTCGCCACCACCTGGTTCGGCTTCAGCGGGTCCCGGGTCTTGTGGATGAACGCCAGCGGGCAGCCGCCCAGCCGGTCGGTCCACCGCTCGGCCACCCGCACCCGACCCGAGTCCGGCGCGACCACCGTCATCGGCCGGCCCGCGTACTTGTGCTCCACGTACTCGGCCAGCACGTCCATCGCGAAGAGGTGGTCCACCGGGCCGTCGAAGAAGCCCTGGATCTGCGCGGTGTGCAGGTCGACCGTGAGGATCCGGTTCGCGCCGGCGGTCTTGAGCAGGTCGGCCACCAGCCGGGCCGAGATCGGCTCCCGACCCCGGTGCTTCTTGTCCTGCCGGGCGTACGGGTAGAACGGCAGCACCACGGTGATCCGCTTGGCCGAACCGCGCTTCAGCGCGTCGATCATGATCAGGGTCTCCATGACCCAGGTGTTCACCCCGTGCGTGACGGACTGCACCACGAAGGCGTCCGAACCGCGCACCGAGTCCTTGTAGCGTACGAAGATCTCGCCGTTGGCGAACTCGTACGCGTCGGAAGGCGTCGGCGCGACGCCGAGCACCTCACCGATCTCCTTGGCCAGCTCCGGAAAGCCACGTCCGGAGAAGAGCATCAGGCTCTTGCGGTTTTCGGCGACGATGCTGCCCATGGGCCCGTCTGCTCCCGTTGGTCGGTGGTTCCCGGCGGCGGAAGCCGGGGACTATTCGGTTGCAGTATCCCCCGCAGCCGACGGCCGTCCCACGGTCTCGGCGTCCCCGTGCATTGCCTCACCTTCCCTTGCGACCGGGCCACCGGCCGACGCACCCTCCGCCAGCGCCCGCTCCGCCGCCGCGGCCGACACCGTGCCGGCCCGCTTGCGGGCCACCCAGCCCTCGATGCTGCGCTGCGGGGCCCGGGTCACCCCGAGCGCGCCCGGCGGCACGTCCTGCGAGATCGCGCTGCCCGCCGCCACGTACGCCCCGGCGCCCACCTCGACCGGCGCGATCAGGCTGGTGTCGCAGCCGATGAAGGCCGCCTCGCCCACCACGGTGCGGTGCTTGTTCACCCCGTCGTAGTTCACGAAGATCGTCGCCGCGCCGATGTTGGCCTTCGCCCCGATCGTCGCGTCACCCACGTACGACAGGTGCGGCACCTTGGCACCCGGGCCGACCTCGGAGTTCTTCACCTCGACGAACGTGCCGACCTTCGACTTCTCGGCCAGCCGGGCGGCCGGGCGCAGGTACGCGTACGGCCCCACGCTGGCCCCCGGACCCACCTCGGCGCCCACCGCGTGGCTGCGCAGCACGGTCGCCGCCGCCCCCACCACGGTGTCGATCAGCGTCACGTCCGGCCCGACGACCGCCTGCGCGCCGACCACCGTCGTGCCCCGCAGCTGGGTGTTCTGGTCGATGACCGCGTCCCGCTCCACGGTGGCGGTGACGTCGATCCAGGTGGTCTCCGGGTCGAGGAGGCTCACCCCGGTCCGCATCCACGCCTCGTTGACCCGGTCGCGCAGCAGCCGGCGCAGCCCCGCCAGCTCCACCCGGTCGTTGCAGCCCAGCGTCTCGACGTGGTCCGCGGCGACGTGCACGCCCACCGGCTCCCCGGCCGAGACGAGCAGGCCGAAGACGTCGGTGAGGTACTCCTCGCCCTGGTCGTTGTCGGTGGAGAGCTTGCCCAGCGCGTCGCGCAGCCGCACCGCGTCGAACGCGTAGATGCCGGCGTTGATCTCCCGCAGCGCGCGCTGCGCCGGGGTCGCGTCCCGCTCCTCGACGATCTGCTCCAGCCGCCCCGCGGCGTCGCGCACGATCCGGCCCAGGCCGGTCGGGTCGGGCACCTCGGCGGCGAGCACGGTCGCCGCCGCGCCCTCGCCCTCGTGCGCCGCCACCAGCGCGGCCACCGTCTCGGCGCGCAGCAGCGGGACGTCCCCGTTGATCACGACCACCGTGCCGGAGGCCTCCGGCACCGCCTCCAGCGCGATCCGCACGGCGTGCCCGGTGCCGAGCTGCTGCGCCTGGAGGACCGGGGTGGCGTCCGGGGCGATCTCGGTCAGGTGCGCCCGGACCTGCTCGGCGCCGTGACCGACCACCACCACGGTGCGGTCGGCGGCCAGCGGCGCGGCCGCGGTCAGCACGTGACCGAGCAGCGTACGACCGAGCAGTGGGTGCAGCACCTTGGGCAGCGCCGACTTCATCCGCTTACCCTCACCGGCGGCGAGCACGACGACGGTACGGAGGTGGGGCTGGGGCACGACGTGGCTCCCGTCGGGAAGGCGACACTCTCGCGGCCATGCTAACCAGACTGCGGGGCGCTTAGTCCCATACCCCACGTGCGGCGCGATATCGGAGAAGGCTCGGCCGCCAGGGTTCGAACCTGAAACACGGGTACCAAAGACCCGGGTGTTGCCAATTACACCACGGCCGACTGTGACGCAAGACAGCTTAGCGCCTCCCTCTCAGCGGCCCCACCCCTACGTGATCGCTGCACCGAGCCCTGCGAAGAGGCCCTCGATCCTCCAGTACAGCTCTCGACTCCGCGACCGGCCCTTCATTCATGTCCGCAACTGTCCACTCCACCGGGGCGGAACCCTAAGTTACGGTGACGTAGGCGTATATCTGCGCTGGGAGGTGCCATGTCGACCGTGACGGACGAGAGTGCCACCGGGCCGAAGCCACTCACCCAGGGCCCGCAGTCCACGGGCATCCTGATCGCGCTGTGGGCCTTCGTGGTCGTACCCTTCCTGGCCCTGCTCGCCGCCGTCCCGGTCGCCTGGGGCGGCTGGCTGAGCGGCCCGGACCTGGCCATCGCGGCCTTCTGGTACCTGCTCTCCGGGCTGGGCATCACCATCGGCTACCACCGGTACTTCACCCACGGCTCGTTCAAGGCCCCGCGCCCGGTGCGGGTGGCGTTGGCGGTGGCGGGCTCGTTCGCCGTGCAGGGCGAGATCATCCAGTGGGTCGCCGACCACCGCCGGCACCACGCGTTCTCCGACGCCGAGGGTGACCCGCACTCGCCGTGGCGCTACGGCGAGAGCGTCCGCGGGCTGGCCCGGGGCCTGTTCCACGCCCACGTGGGCTGGCTGTTCGGCCGGGAGCTGTCCAACCGGGCCCGCTTCGCCCCGGACCTGCTGGCCGACCGGGACACCCGGCGGGTGGACCGGCTCTTCCCGCTGCTGGTGGTGGTCTCGGTGCTGGGGCCGGCGGTGATGGGTGGCCTGGCGACCTGGTCCTGGTCCGGGGCGTGGACGGCGCTCTTCTGGGGCGGTCTGGTCCGCATCGCGTTGCTGCACCACGTGACCTGGTCGATCAACTCGGTCTGCCACGTCTACGGCGAGCGGCCGTTCGCCGTGCGGCAGGGCGACCGGGCGTCGAACTTCTGGCCGCTGGCGCTCCTGTCGTTCGGCGAGAGCTGGCACAACCTGCACCACGCCGACCCGACGAGCGCGCGGCACGGCGTGCTGCGCGGCCAGGTGGACATCTCCGCCCGGGTGATCTGGCTGTTGGAGAAGGCCGGCGCGGCGCGGGACGTCCGCTGGCCGAAACCGGAGCGGATCGCCGCCAAGCTGGTGAAGCCGGCCGCACGGCGCTGAAACCGGGCGATGCCCGCGGAGGTTACCTGGCAGTATTGCCGGGTGACCGAGGTAGACGGGCACGGCGGCAGGAACATCCCACGACAGGGCGTCACCGAGCGCCGGCGAGGTGACGAGATGGCGGACGAGGCCACCGACGGACGGCGGCGGGCGGCGAGCGCGCCGGCCGCGAAGCCCACCTCCCGGGTACGCATGTCCGCGGCGCAGCGGCGGGAGCAACTGATCTCGATCGGCCGGCAGATCTTCGCCGAGCGCGGGTTCGACGCCACCTCCATCGAGGAGGTGGCGTCGCGGGCCAAGGTGTCCAAGCCGGTGATCTACGAGCACTTCGGCGGCAAGGAGGGCCTTTACGCGGTGGTGGTCGACCGCGAGGTGCGCGCCCTGCTGGACCGGATCGCCACGGCGTTGACCGCCGGGCACCCGCGCGAGCTGCTGGAGCAGGCGGCGCTGGCGCTGCTCACCTACATCGAGGAGGAGACCAGCGGGTTCCGGGTGCTGGTCCGGGAGTCGCCGCTGATGGCGGCGACGGGGAACTTCAGCAGCGTGATGAACGACGTCGGGCACCAGGTGGAGCACATCCTGGCGGCCGAGTTCTCCAGCCGGGGGTACGACCCGAAGCTGGCCGAGCTCTACTCGCAGGCCCTGGTCGGGATGGTGGCGTTGACGGGCCGCTGGTGGCTGGAGGTGCGCAAGCCGCGCAAGGAGGTGGTGGCGGCGCACCTGGTGAACCTGTCCTGGAACGGGCTGTCCCACCTGGAGGCGAAGCCGGGTCTGATCACCCGCAAGCGGGCCTGACCGCCGGCCGGTTCAGCGGGTGCCGGCCTCCGCGATCGGGTGTTGCCGGCGGCGGCGCTCCTCTTCGGCGTGCTCGTCGGTGCCGACCTTGTCGTAGAGGCCGGTGGCGAGGAGCAGCAGGCCGAAGAGCATCGACACGATCACCGTGGACATGGAGAAGTTCAGGAAGTTCGCGGTGGTCTGCAGGACGGACATCATGGCGAGGCTGGTGACCATGAAGACCGCGCCGGCGGTCAGGTTCATGTAGTGGCCGAGGTTGCTGCGCCGGGACGCCCCGATCATCAGCACGATCCCGAAGACCACGGAGACCAGCGAGAACGCCAGGTTGGTGCGGAGCCCGAGCGCCCAGTTGGGGCCCCGGTCGAAGAGCGGCTGCCCCCAGGTCTCGAAGACGCCCCAGACGCCGAAGACCAGGATGTAGAGCCCGACCAGCCCGGCGACGACCCGGTACAGCGGGCGAGCCGGATGGTTCACCGGAAAGTGCGCCATTGACCCCTCCGTCCGAGAAGACCCTTTCCGGAGGATTGTCCCTCAGATCGGACTCCACCGTCCGGCGAACAGCCGGCCGGGCACCGGGCAAACGAAAGATCCCGCCCCGCCCGGGAGCAAGCCAACGGACGAAGCGGGACCACAGACGGTTGTCGCCGGAGCGCAACCACCAGGATCAGAGGACGAGCCGGGCCTTCTCGAAGGCTTCCTTCTCCTCGTCGGTGCCGACCTTGCCGTACATGCCGGCCATCAGCAGGACCAGGCTGAGCGTCAGCACCACGATCACGGTGAAGATGCTGAAGTTGCCGATGTTGGCGTCGGTCTGCAGGAACGCCAGCTCGGCCAGGCCGAGCACCATCAGGCCGTAGGCCAGGAACTGGTTGATCGCCACGTCGAGGTTGCGGCCGATCACGGTGCCGGCCAGCACGACGATGCCGAGCAGGATGCTCAGCAGCGAGAATCCGAGGTTGGTCCCCTGACCCAGGACCTTGGTGTCATCCTGGGCGAGGAGGTCGTTGCCGGCGCTCGCGATGACGCCGAGCACACCGAAGACCACCAGGTACAGACCAACGAGCCCGCCGATCGCCCGGTAGATCGGCCGCGCGGGGTGGTTGACGGGGGTATGGGCCATGTCTGAGTCTCCAACGCCGTGGGGATGAGAGAGGTCGACGATGATTGTCCCGCACGCCGGGATGTGACGCCGCACACGGCCCCCGTCTCCTGGCGGGACGGACGCGCGGCGGCGGTCAGACCGGCGGGATCTCGTCGGCCAGGGTGAGCCAGGCCTCCTCGGTCCGCTCGCGCTCGGCACGTACCTCCTTGAGCTGCGCGTCGAGTTCGGCGACCTTGGCGTAGTCGGTGGCGTGCGCGGCGAGCTGGTCGAGCAGCCCGGTCTCCTTCTGTTCCAGCTTGGCGATCTGCCGTTCCAGCCGGCTCAGCTCCTTGCGGGCCTGCCGGGCCTCGGCGGCGGACATGCCGGTCGGTGCCGCGGCGCCCGGGGCGGCCGTGGGAGCCGCCGGGACCCGCGCCGGCTCCGCGCCGCCGGCCCGCGACAGGTACTCGTCGACCCCGCCGGGCAGGTGCACCAGCCGGCCGTCGCCGAACATCCCGTACGCGACGTCGGTGACCCGCTCGATCAGGTAACGGTCGTGGCTGGCCACGATGATCGTCCCGGGCCAGGAGTCGAGCAGGTCCTCCAGCGCGGCCAGGGTGTCGGTGTCCAGGTCGTTGGTGGGCTCGTCGAACAGGAGCACGTTGGGCTCGCCGGCGAGCAGCCGGAGCATCTGCAACCGGCGGCGCTCCCCGCCGGAGAGGTCGCTGACCGGCGTCCAGAGCCGGCGGTCGTCGAAGCCGAAGATCTCGGCGAGCTGGGCGGCCGAGATCTCCCGGTCGCCGAGCTGCACCCGGCGGGCGATCTCCTCGACGGCTTCCAGGACCCGCAGGTGGCCGGGGAGTTCGGCCAGTTCCTGCGACAGGAACGCGGGCCGGACGGTGGAGCCGGTGTGGAGCCGGCCGCCGTCGGGCCGGGTGACGCCGGCGAGCATCCGCAGCAGGGTGGTCTTGCCGGCGCCGTTGCGGCCGAGGATGGCGATCCGGTCACCGGGGCCGACCTGCCAGGTGGTGTCGTGCAGGATTTCCTTCGGGCCGGCGTTCAGGCGGACGTGCTCCAGGTCGTACACCTGCTTGCCGAGCCGGGCGGTGGCGAGCCGTTGCAGCGACATGGTGTCGCGCGGCGGCGGGACGTCGGCGATGAGCGCGTTGGCCGCGTCGATCCGGAACCGCGGCTTGGAGGTACGGGCCGGCGGGCCGCGGCGCAGCCAGGCGATCTCCTTGCGGAGCAGGTTCTGCCGGCGGGCCTCGGTGGCCGCGGCGACCCGCTCCCGCTCGACGCGGGCGAGGGTCCAGGCGGCGAAGCCGCCCTCGTAGGCGCGGACGGCCTGGTCGCCGACCTCCCAGGTGGTGGTGCAGACCGCGTCCAGGAACCACCGGTCGTGGGTGACCACGACCAGCGCGCCCTTGCGGCCGACCAGGTACTTCGCCAACCAGTCGACCCCGCCGACGTCGAGGTGGTTGGTGGGCTCGTCGAGGATCAGCAGGTCCGATTCGCGGACCAGCAGCGCGGCCAGCGCGACCCGGCGCCGCTCGCCGCCGGACATCGGGCCGACGGGCTGGTCGAGGCCGAGGTGCGGCATGCCGAGGCCGTCGAGGATGGCCCGGACGCCGGCGTCGCCGGCCCACTCGTGCTCGGCGCCCATGCTCTGGCCGAGCCAGGCGGTGCCGAGCACCACGTCCCGGACGGTGGCCTCGGGGGTGAGGGTGAGGCTCTGCGGCAGCCAGAGGACCCGCAGGTCGCGGCGGTGGGTGACCCGGCCGTCGTCCGGTTCCTCCTGCTTGGTGAGCAGCCGCAGCAGGGTGGACTTGCCGGCGCCGTTGAGGCCGACCACGCCGATCCGGTCGGCGTCGTCGAGGCCGAGCGAGACGTCGGTGAGCAGCGGCCCGGCAGCGCCGTACCCCTTGGACACCCGGTCCAGGTTGACGATGTTGGCCACGACCTCACCTCCCATGATCAAGGCGTCCCGGTGCCGGCTGGCACCTGGGGACGCCTGACCTCCAAGGGTACGCGGACCGCCCGGCCGCCCGCGCCGCGCGGCTCGGGCCGGCACGCTGCCCGGCGCAGGGGTCGCCCGGCCGCCCCGGCCCGGCGCGCACGATCAACTCCGTGTCGCCGGAACGGGGGTGTCCCCGCCACCCGGACGCCCCCATGTCGCCGACCTGGAGTCGATCTTGTGTACGGGGCGCGCCGGTCAGGTGATGCGGGCTCCGGCGACCGGCCCGTGGGCGACCCGCGCCTCCCGGCACACCTCGGCCGCCTCCAGATCGCCGGCGATCCGCTCGGCGTGGGCGGCGTCGGTGGCGAGGAAGACGCAGGTGGGGCCGGAGCCGGAGACGATGCCGGCCAGCGCACCGGCCGCCTCGCCGGCCTTGAGGGTGTCGGCCAGCGACGGGCGCATGGCCAGCGCGGCGTCCTGGAGGTCGTTGCCGAGGGTGGCGGCGAGCACCCGGGGGTCGCGCTGGCGCAGCGCGGCGAGCAGCGCGTCGGTGCTGCCCAGCGGCTCACCGGCGCTGCCGGCGTCGCGGAGCCGGTCCAGCTCCCGGTAGGCCGCCGGGGTGGACAGGCCGCCGTCGGCGACGGCGACCACCCAGTGCCAGGAGGTGGGGCGGGCCAGCACCGGGCTGACCGCCTCGCCCCGGCCGGTGCCCAACGCGGTGCCGCCGTGGATCAGGAAGGGCACGTCCGAACCGAGGTCGGCGGCGATGCCGGCCAGCTCGTCGCGGGACAGCCCGGTGCCCCAGAGCGCGTCGCAGGCGACCAGCGCCGCGGCCGCGTCGGCGCTGCCGCCGGCCAGGCCACCGGCGAGCGGGATCTGCTTGCGCAGGTGCAGCCGGGCGTGCGGCATCACCCCGGCGTACCCGGCGAGGGCGTGGGCGGCCCGGATCACCAGGTTGGTGTCGTCCAGGGCCAGCTCGCCGGCGCCCTCGCCCTCCATGGTCAGGGTGAGCGTGTCGCCCCGGCGGGCGGTGAGCTCGTCGTGGATGGAGATGGCGTGGTAGACGGTGTTCAGCTCGTGGTAGCCGTCGCGGCGCAACGGCCCCACCCCGAGGTGCAGGTTGACCTTCGCCGGCACCCGGACGCGGACCGGTCCGCTGGCGCCGCGCCGCTGCTGCTCGTCGTCGTCCGGTCGCCAGGCCTCGGTCACGGGGCGAGGTCCCGCCGGCGCGGGCGGATGTCGAACGGCTTCTCCACGATCAGCTCCTCGGCGGAGTCGGCGGCCGGCTCGCGGCGGCCGTCAACCAGGTCGTACGCGTACACGTGCGGCGTGCCCCCGGCGGACACGGCGCCAGCCTACTGCGCGGCGGGCGCGGCGGCCGGAGCCGACGCGGCGATGGCGGCGAACTGCTCCACGGTGAGTGACTCCCCGCGCGCGCCGGGGTCGACGCCGGCCGCCGTGAGCGCCGCGGCGGCCCGGTCGGCGCCGCCGGCCCAGCCGGCCAGCGCGGCGCGCAGGGTCTTGCGGCGCTGCGCGAACGCGGCGTCCACCACGGCGAAGACGCGTTCCCGGGGGACGTCGGCGCGGGGCGGTTCGCGGCGGGTGAAGGCGACCAGGCCGGAGTCGACGTTGGGCACCGGCCAGAACACGTTCGGTGGCACCTTGCCGGCGGCGCGGGCCCGGGAGTACCAGGCCAGCTTCACCGACGGGACGCCGTACACCTTGGAGCCGGGACCGGCGACGAGCCGGTCGGCGACCTCCTTCTGCACCATCACCAGGCCGTGGCGCAGGGTGGGCAGCTCGGCCAGCAGGTGCAGCACCACCGGCACCGCGACGTTGTAGGGCAGGTTCGCCACCAGCGCGGTCGGGGCCGGCTCGGCCAGGTCGGCGGCGCGGACCCGCAGCGCGTCGGCGTGGTGCACGGTGAGCCGGGCGGCGTCCGGGCCGGCGTGCCGGGCGGCGGTCTCCGGCAGCGCGCCGGCCAGCGTCCGGTCGATCTCCACGGCGTGCACGTGGGCGGCGACCGGCAGCAGGGCCAGGGTGAGCGAGCCGAGCCCCGGCCCGACCTCCAGCGCCACGTCGTCCGGGGCCAGCCCGGCGGCGGTGACGATCCGGCGGACCGTGTTCGGGTCGTGCACGAAGTTCTGGCCGAGCTTCTTGGTGGGGGCGACGCCCAGCCGGGCGGCCAGTTCCCGGATCTCCGCCGGGCCGAGGAGTCCGGTCACGCCCCGTAGCGTATCGGCGGGACCGGGCCCGCTCACCACGGGCCGAAGACCCGGTCGCCGGTGGCGGAGATGGCGGCGCAGAGTTCGTCGAGGTCCGCGCCGGTGGTGTCAGCCAGGAACCGGACCGTCAGCGGAATCAGGTACGACGCGTTCGGCCGCCCCCGGTGCGGCATCGGGGTCAGGTACGGCGCGTCGGTCTCCACCAGCATCTGGTCGAGCGGGGTGAGCGCGGCGGCCTCGCGCAGCGCACCGGCGCTGCCGAAGGTGACGGTGCCGGCGAAGCTGAGCAGGTAGCCCCGGCGGACGCACTCGGCGGCGAACTCGGCGTCGCCGGAGAAGCAGTGCAGCACCACGGTGTCCGGCGCGCCCTCGTCGTCGAGGACGCGCAGCACGTCGGCGTGCGCGTCCCGGTCGTGGATCACCAGGGCCTTGCCGTACCGCTTGGCGATGGCGATGTGCGCCCGGAAGCTCTCCTCCTGCGCGGCCCGCCCTTCGTCGCCGGTACGGAAGAAGTCCAGTCCGGTCTCGCCGACGCCCCGGACCCGGTCCCGGGCGGCGAGCGCCTCGATCTCGCGCAGCGCCTCGTCGAGGTCGGCCAGCCGGGGCGCCTCGTTCGGGTGCAGCGCGACGGTGGCGAGCACCGCCGGGTACTTCTCGGCGACGCCGGCGCCCCAGCGGGAGGAGTCCACGTCGACGCCGACCTGGACCAGCCGGTCCACGCCGACGGCGGCGGCCACCTCGATCGCGGCGGCGACCGGGTCGTCGGCGGGACCGCCGCCGGGCACCCCCGCCTCGTTGACCGTGATGTCGAGGTGGGTGTGGCTGTCGAGCACGGGGCGGGGCAACGCCTCCGGCGCGGGCGGGAACTCCCCGGCCCGGCGGGCGGCCCGCTGCTTGCGGGTTTCGGTCGGCTCACTCATCGCGGCCAGCATCACACACCGCCACCGGGCCATGTCTCCGGGACGCCATCGACTGTTCACCGGCCCGGCATGAACCGCGATTACCGTCTGCAGGATGACCGTCACCCGTCAGGCCAGCGACACCGGGTTGCGCGTCGTCCACGAAGGCACGACGTACCCGGCGGAGGAGATCGCCCGGGGCGCGGCGTACGAGTTGTTCCGCGCCGACGAGGCACCCGGTTTCGAGTGGGCGCCCCGGCCCGGCTCGGCGCTGCCGTGGCGCAGGTTCGTCCACGTGACCGAGGTCGGCGCGGTGCAGGGGGCGGCGGAGCCGGCCGAGGAGCCGGAGGCGCCGCTGCTGGTGCCGCTGCACCGGGAGCGCGGCTGGGCGCACGTGCACCAGCTCAGCCAGCAGCCGACGGCGGCCGGGGACCCGACGCTCAGCACCGTCCGCGCCTCGGCGGTGGTGCGGCGCGGCACCCGGATGGTGAAGGTGCTCTCCGCCCAGCAGCTCGCCGGCTACGTGCGGGGTTGGCTGCCGCACGGCTTCTGCTACCGGGAGCACGACGTGGCGCACCTGCGTACGCCGGCGGCGCTGGCGGTGCTGCGCGGCGACGGCGCGGGCGGCGGCGACGACGTGGCGTACGTGCTGCGCTGGCGGGCGGCCGACCCGGTCGACTACGACGTGCCGGTCGGCCCGGCGCACCGGGGGCTGCTGGCGCTGCCGCCCCGGGACCGGCTCGGCCCGCCGGTGCTGGGCACCGGCTTCGTGCCGAGCAACGCGCAGCTGATCCCGGAGTTCGTCACCCGGGACTGCGCCGACCTGCCGCTGCCGGCGAACGCCACCCTGGTCGCGTACACCGCGGAGGGGGTGGAGGTGGTGCTCTACAGCTACCAGGCGGAGCAGCGCGGCTGGCTGCGGATGGTCGGCCCGCAGTGGCGGCACCTGCTCGCCGCGGTGCCGGAGCTCTCCCCCGACCAGGAGTACCTCCCCACCGGCGAGGCGCCCCGCTCCACGCAACTGGTCGGCGGCCACGGCGGCACCGAGTACGAGGCGGTGGCCGACCTGCCCGGCGGCTTCCGGGTGCTGGCGATGACCCGGGCCGCCCGCTACCCGGTGGAGTGGGTGGCCCGGCGGCTGCGGTACGCGCGCTGGCGGGACGTGCCGTGCCTGGTGTTGCGGGAGGAGGCGGGGTGGCTGCGGTTGCGGCTGTGCCGACCGGACCCGGATTCGGTGGTCGACACCGGGTCGCAGTGCCACGAACGGGGCGTCTACGAGACGTGGGCGCCGGGCGCGGAGGTCACCGACGACCAGGTGGTGGACCTGCCGTACGTGCTGTAGAGCCGGGTGGGCATAACGGGCAGCGGGTCGGGAAAGCGCGGGCGTCCGACTTCCACGGTTCAGGAGACCCGCATGCCTTTCATCACCGTCGGGGCGGAGTACAGCGCCCCCATCGACCTGTACTACGAGGATCACGGCTCCGGCCAGCCGGTGGTGCTGATCCACGGGTTCCCGTTCAACGGCGCGTCCTGGGAGAAGGTCTCCATCCCGCTGCTGAACGCCGGCTACCGGGTGATCACGTACGACCGGCGGGGCTTCGGCGCGTCCGGCCAGCCGGCGACGGGGTACGACTACGACACCTTCAGCGCGGACCTCGACGTGCTGATGACCGGGCTGGACCTGCGGGACGTGCTGCTCGTGGGGCACTCGATGGGCACCGGTGAGGTGACCCGCTACCTGGGCACGTACGGGTCGAGCCGGGTGAGCAAGGCGGTGCTGCTGGCGCCGCTGGCGCCGTTCCTGCTGAAGACGGCCGACAACCCGGAGGGCGTCGACAAGCAGCTCTTCGACGGCTTCCAGCAGGCCATCCTGGCCGACCGGTTCGCCTTCCTGACGTCCTTCTGCGACGCCTTCTTCAACTACTCGGAGAACAAGGGCAGGTGGGTCAGCGAGGAGGCGTACCGGGCGCACTGGAACATCGGCACGATGGCCTCGGCGAAGGGCACCCACGACTGCGTGGACGCCTGGCAGACCGACTTCCGGGGCGACCTGCCCAGGATCAACGTGCCGGTGCTGATCGTGCAGGGCGACAAGGACAACGTGCTGCCGTACCCGGCGACGGGGCAGCGGCTCCAGCCGATGCTGCCGGGCAGCCAGCTGATGACGTTGAACGGTGCCCCGCACGGCACACCCTGGACGCACGCCGACGAGGTCACCAAGGCGATCCTGGACTTCGTCAGCCAGCCCAGCATGGCCCGGGCCTGACGGCGGAGGCGGAAAGATCGGCGGCGCGGCCCCGGGGGAAACCCGTGGGCCGCGCCGCCACGTGCGGCTCAGCCGGCCAGGCGGGCCAGCTCCTCCTCGACGATGGAGGGGTCGAGCTTGCGGAAGACCGGCTTCGGCGCCGCCAGCGGCCGGCCGGCCTGCACCGGTACGGACTCCCAGCGCGCGCCGACCGTGTAGTCGCCGGTCAGCACCGGGTACGCCGGCCCGCCGTCGAGATCGTCGATCTCCTCGATGACCGGCATCGGCGCGTGCACGCCGGTGCCGCCGAGCAGCTCGTGGATTTTCTGGGCGGAGTGCGGCAGGAACGGGGTGAGCAGCGTGTTGGCGTCGCTGACCACCTGGAGGGCGACGTGCAGGATGGTCCCCATCCGCGGCTTGTCCGCCTCGTCCTTGAGCTTCCACGGGGCCTGCTCGGAGAGGTACCTGTTGGCCTCGGCCACCACCTTCATCGCCTCGCCGATGGCCTGCTTCTGCCGATGCTTGGCGATCAGGTCACCGACGACGGCGAAGCCGGCCCGGGCGGTGGCGAGCAGCGCCTCGTCGGCCTCGGTGAGCCCGGCCGGGTCGACCGGCGGGATCGCGCCGAAGTTCTTCGCCGCCATCGAGACGGACCGGTTGACCAGGTTGCCCCAGCCGGCGACCAGCTCGTCGTTGTTGCGGCGGAGGAACTCCGCCCAGGTGAAGTCGGTGTCGTTGCTCTCCGGGCCGGCGACGGCGATGAAGTACCGCAGCGCGTCGGGGTCGTAGCGCTCCAGGAAGTCCCGGACGTAGATGACCACCTTGCGGGACGAGGAGAACTTGCGCCCCTCCATGGTCAGGTACTCGCTGGCGACCACCTCGGTGGGGAGGTTGAGCCGGCCCAGCTCGCCCGGCTCGCCGTCGTTGCTGCCCTCGCCGGAGTAGCCGGAGAGCAGCGCCGGCCAGATCACCGAGTGGAAGACGATGTTGTCCTTGCCCATGAAGTAGTAGCCGCGGGCGTCCTTACCCTCGCCGTCGGCCGACCACCACTTCCGCCAGGCCTCAGGGTCGCCGGTGCGGCGGGCCCACTCGATGGAGGCCGACAGGTAGCCGATCACCGCGTCGAACCAGACGTAGATCCGCTTGTCGCCGCGGTCGCGCCAGCCGTCGAGCGGGATCGGCACGCCCCACTCCAGGTCCCGGGTGATGGCCCGGGGCTGGAGGTCGTCCAGCAGGTTCTTCGAGAAGCGCAGCACGTTGGGCCGCCAGCCCTCCCGGGTGTCCAGCCACTGCCGCAGCACGTCGGCGAGGGCGGGCAGGTCCAGGAAGAAGTGCTCGGTCTCGACGAACTTCGGCGTCTCGCCGTTGATCTTCGACTTGGGGTCGATCAGGTCGACCGGGTCGAGCTGGTTGCCGCAGTTGTCGCACTGGTCGCCGCGGGCGCTGTCGTAGCCGCAGATCGGGCAGGTGCCCTCGATGTAGCGGTCCGGCAGGGTCCGGCCGGTGGACGGGGAGATCGCACCGGTGGTGACCTTGGGCACGATGTAGCCGTTGCGGTGCAGCCCCTGGAACAGCTCCTGCACCACCGCGTAGTGGTTGCGGGTGGTGGTGCGGGTGAACAGGTCGTAGGAGAGCCCCAGCGCCCGCAGGTCCTCGGCGATCACCCGGTTGTACCGGTCGGCCAGCTCGCGGGGGGTGACCCCCTCGGCGTCGGCCTGCACCTGGATCGGGGTGCCGTGCTCGTCGGTGCCGGAGACCATGAGCACGTCGTGGCCGGCCATCCGCATGTACCGGGCGAAGACGTCGGAGGGAACGCCGAAACCGGAGACGTGGCCGATGTGGCGCGGGCCGTTGGCGTACGGCCAGGCGACCGCCGCGAGAACGTGACTCATGACCAGCAAGCCTAGTGACCGCGCCCCGGTGGCCGCGAACCAATAGGCCTCCCCGTGTCGGGGCCGACACCGCCGGCGGTCGATCCACCTCCGGCCGTTCGTCCGATTTGTCGCCGACACGCGGCCTGAGCTGCCCGGCCCCTCCCCCGACGCGGTGTCCAATGAACGCCGTGACTGGCAGACGAGCGGCACCGGGGCGTGGCGAGAAGTCCCCGGGCACCAGGACGGACCCGCCGGCCGCGCCGGCGCGGGGCGGCGCGGTCGCGCCCCAGCCGCGGGTGGTGCCGGGACCGGACGAGACGCCGGTCGAGGTCGAGCCGACCACCGGCGCGCCGGTCGACGCGGTGCCGCGCCGGGTCCCGGTCCGTCAGCCGGCGCGCGGCCCGCGCGCCGATCGCGCCACCGACGCGGGTACGGCGGAGGGGGGCGCCGCCTTCTGGGCGCCGATCGAGGAGGTGCACTGGGACGGTACGCCGCTGCGCGAGGAGCCGAAGCGCGGCGAGCGCTCGCCCGCCGGACCCGCCCGCCCCCGCCCGTCGCGCCCCGCGCATCCGCCCGACCCGGTGCGAGGGCTGGCGGTGCTGGTGACGCTGAGCCTGGTCGCCGCCTTCTTCGCCTGGGTGAGCGCCGGGCCGTTCTGGCTCGCGGTCGGGCACGCCAGCACCGGCACGGTGGTGATCACGGACTGCACCGGGAACGGGCTGACCCAGCGCTGCCGGGGCGTCTTCTTCGCCGACCGGGGCCGGTTCCTCGCCCACGGGGTCCGGGTCAGCGGGGTGCCGGGCGAGCGCCGGGCCACCGGTACGGCGCTGCCGGCGCGGATGACCGGGGCGGGCGACGACACCGCGTACGTCGGCACCGGTTTCGGCCGGCACCTGAGCTGGCTGCTCGGGCTGCTGGTGGTCGCCGGCGGCGGGGCCGGCATCGCCCGCGGGACCGGGGCGACCCGGCTGGCCGACGCGCGGCAGCGCCGCTGGGCCACGGCCGGCGCCTACGGCGGGCCGGTGCTGATCACGCTGGGCATGCTGATCGCCGCGTGGTGAGGTCGACGCGCGTCAGGCGTGCACCACGGTGTAGACGTCGCGGCGGCGCAGCCCGTACCCGGCGGCGACCTCGCTAATCGCGTCGCGCCGGGACAGCCCGGCGGCCTCCCGCTCGGCCACCGCGGCGCGCAGCACGTCGTCGTCGGGGCGTTCCGCCGGCCGCTCCGGAGCACCGGCCACCACCAGGGTGATCTCCCCGCGCGGCTCGCCCTCGGCGGCCCAGTCCGCCAGCTCGCCGAGCGGCCGACGGACGATCTCCTCGTACGTCTTGGTCAGCTCGCGGCAGAGCGCGGCCGGGCGGTCGGCGCCGAAGGTGGCGGCCAGGTCGGCCAGCGCGCCGGCGATCCGGTGCGGGGCCTCGAAGAAGACCAGGGTCCGTTCCTCGGCCGCCAGGGCGCGCAGCCGGGACCGTCGGCCGCCGGGCGAGCGGGGCAGGAATCCCTCGAAGCAGAACCGGTCGCAGGGCAGGCCGGACAGCGCCAGGGCGGTGGTCACCGCGCTCGGGCCGGGGGCGGCGGTGACCGGCACGCCGGCGTCCAGTGCGCCCCGGACCAGCCGGTAGCCCGGGTCCGAGACGCTCGGCATGCCGCCGTCGGTGACCAGCGCGACCAGGTATCCGGCGGTCAGCACCTCGACCAGTTCCGGGGTACGCCGCTCCTCGTTGCCCTCGAAGTAGGAGACGATCCGGCCGCCGACGGTGACGTCGAGGTCCCGGGCCAGCCGGGTGAGGCGGCGGGTGTCCTCGGCGGCCACCACGTCGGCGGTGGCGAGCACCTCGCGGAACCGCGCGGAGGCGTCGGCCGGGTTGCCCAGCGGCGCGCCGAGCAGGACCAGGCGCCCGGGCTCGGACATTTCACCCACGAGTAGCGCTCCTTCATCGATCGGCGTGCCGATGTCGGGGACGATGGGCGCCACCGGGCACCTCCAGAGCCTACGATCGCCGGGTGACGAGTGCGTCGACAGCGCAGAGCGCGAACGCGACCGGACCCGACCAGGGCATTTCGCCCACCGATGGTGGCGGCGTCCCGGCCGTCGTGCGTCGCCGACTCGCCACCGTCGAAGCCCGGCTGGACGTGAACTCCTGGATCGCCACCGCCGTGGTGGTGGTGATCGCCGCGATCCTGCGCCTGCTCGGCCTGAGCAGCCCCAAGGGCAAGATCTTCGACGAGATCTACTACGCCCGGGACGGCTACGGCCTGATCGACAAGGGCGTCGAGTGGAACTACAAGGACAACGGCCCGTCGTACGTGGTGCACCCGCCGCTGGGCAAATGGCTGATCGGGTTCGGCGAGTGGGCCTTCGGCTACGCCGACCAGGAGCACAACATCTCGGTGCCGGGGCACCTGTTCACCACCGCCCCGGAGTTCGGCTGGCGGTTCTCGGCGGCACTGGCCGGCATCCTGTCGGTGCTGATGCTGACCCGGATCGCCCGCCGGATGTTCCGCTCCACCACGCTGGGCTGCGCGGCCGGCCTGCTGCTCGCGCTGGACGGCTTCCACCTGGTGCTCTCCCGCACCGCGCTGCTCGACATCTTCCTGCTGCTGTTCGTGCTGGCCGCGTTCGGCGCGCTGGTGCTCGACCGGGACGCCCGGCGGCGGCGCTGGGCCCGGGCGTTGGACGACGGGCTGGACCCGGCCGCGCCGGGGCGGGCCGGGCGACCGGCCGGCGGCTGGCGCACCTGGCCGTGGTGGCGGCTGGCGGCCGGGGTGCTGCTCGGCTGCGCCTGCGCGGTGAAGTGGAGCGCGCTGTACTTCGTGCCGGTGTTCGTGCTGCTGGCGCTGCTGTGGGAGGTCGGCGTCCGGCGCTCCGCCGGGGTACGCCGCCCGTGGCGCGACGCGCTCCTCGACGAGCTGCCCTGGCTGGTGCTCGCCGGGCTGCTGCTGGTCGTGACGTACGTGGCCACCTGGTCGGGCTGGCTGCTCGGCGACGACGGCTACTACCGACTGGCCGCCCGCTACCCCAACACCCCGGGGCTGAGCGACACCCCGATCCTCGGCGCGCTGAACAACCTGTACCAGTACCACCGGGCGGCGTTCGAGTTCCACACCGGCCTGGAGACCCCGCACAAGTACCAGTCGTGGCCGTGGCAGTGGCTGCTGCTCGGCCGGCCGGTGGCCTTCTACTGGTCGGGTGACGGGGCGTGCGGCGCGCCGAGCTGCGCCTCGGAGATCCTGCTGCTCGGCACGCCGCTGCTCTGGTGGTCGTTCCTGCCGGCGCTGGCCGCGACCGCCTGGCTGGGCCTGGCCCGGCGGGACTGGCGGGCCGGAGCGATCCTGCTCAGCCTCGCCGGCGGCCTGCTGCCCTGGTTCTGGTTCGCCCTCGACGGCCGGACGATGTTCTCCTTCTACGCCGCTCCGGCGCTGCCGTTCCTGGTCCTCGCCGTGGTCTACGTGCTGGGCGCGATCGTCACCCCGACTGTTCCCGAGGGCGGCGCGGCGGCCGACGCCGACCTGGCGCGCGGCGACGACCGCCGGCTGATCGGCGGGGTGATCGTCGGCGCGTACGTGCTGCTGGTGGCGCTCTGCTTCGCGTACTTCTACCCGATCTTCGTGGGCAACCTGCTGCCGTACGACGACTGGTCGGCGCGGATGTGGCTGGACGGCCGCTGGATCTGACCCCGCAGGGGGCGGCGCGGCGGGCCGGGCGGGAGACGCCGGTGGCACGGGGCGGCGCGCACACAATAAAGCGCGCCCCGATCGCCTGCCACGGGGGAAGCGGGCGATTGGGGCGCGCAAGACAAAGCTTAACCACCCTTCGGCACCGGCACAACGGGGCGACTCGGGTCAGATTTCCGACCGATGTCCAGGTGGGTGAGAGGTTTACCTCCGGCAATTGACGGATGGTCACCATTCTGTCGACGGTCTGCCGTAAAGCCCGTGTAGGTCCGTACCGTTTCCTGCCCGAACACGAGGATCACCGCCGGACGGACGGTGGAGGATCCGGCACCGGGACGGCGCACGAAAAGCACACGGACGCCTCGCCCGATCCACCCGGACGTGACGGGTAGCCTCGCCGAAGTCGCGCGCCGGACGCCCGGGGCGGAAGGCGACAGGAAGGGCGCCCAGCCGCCCCCAAATGATCATCCAGAGTGGACGCCACTACACTCCGCCCGGTGATCAACAAGAGACGACCGATGGCCGTCCTCATCGGACTGCTGGCGGCCACCGCGCTGACCGGTCCGGCGCCGGCCCTGGCGGACGAGGAGCCCCCGGCCGAGCCACCGAAGGTCGAGCTGGTGCTCGACGTCAGCGGCTCGATGCGGGCCCGGGACATCGACGGCCGCAGCCGGATCTCCGTCGCCCAGCAGGCGTTCAACGAGGTGGTCGATGCGCTGCCCGAGGAGACCCAGCTCGGCATCCGGGTGCTCGGCGCCACCTACCGGGGCAAGGACAAGAAGCAGGGCTGCCTGGACACCCAACAGATCGTGCCGGTCGGTCCGGTCGACCGGGTGCAGGCGAAGGCGGCGGTGGCCACCCTGCGGCCGACCGGCTTCACCCCGGTCGGGCTGGCCCTGCGGTCCGCCGCCCAGGACCTCGGCACCGGCGCCACCGCCCGGCGGATCGTGCTGATCACCGACGGCGAGGACACCTGCGCCCCGCCGGACCCCTGCGAGGTGGCCCGTGAGCTGGCCGCCCAGGGCACGAAGCTGGTGGTCGACACCCTCGGCCTGGCCCCGGACGAGAAGGTACGCCGGCAGTTGCTCTGCATCGCCGGCGCGACCGGCGGCACGTACACGGCGGCACAGAGCGCCGACGAGCTGAGCGGCCGGATCAAGCAGTTGGTGGACCGGGCGAACGAGACGTACACCGCCGCACCCACCGTGGTCGGCGGCACGGCGGAGTGCGCGAACGCGCCGCTGCTCACCCCGGGCGTCTACAGCGACCGGGAGGCGTTCTCCGAGCACCGCTGGTACCGGGTGCCGGTGCGGCCGGGGCAGGAACTGCGCGCCTCGGTCAGCCTGGCACTGGACCGCCCGGTGAACCCGGACCACGGGGTGCTGCTGCGGGCCACCGCCGCCGACGGCCGGGAACTGGTACGCGGGGTGGACGCCGGCAGTGGGCGTACCGACGTGGTCTCGGCGGGCCTGCGCTGGTCGGCGACGGAGGACGGCGGCACGCCGACGCCCGGTGCCACGCCCGTTCCCGCCACGACGGTGTGCCTGGTGGTGAGCAACTCCGTCGCGCCCCGGCCGGGCACCCGGGCCACGCCGGGGATGCCGGTCGAGCTGACCGTCGACGTGGTCGCCTCGTCCCCCGCCCCGGCCGCGCCCGACCTGGGCCGGGGCTGGGTGCTGCTCGCCCTGCTCACCCTGGCCGGCCTGCTCACCGGCCTCGTCGCCGGGCTGCTCACCCGCTGGTGGGTCGCCACCTGGAGGGAGAACTGAGATGCGTACCCCGATGATGCTGGCGGGGACGGCGCTCGCCGCCGGGCTGGCCCTGCCAGCCGTTCCCGCCGCGGCGGCCGCCCCCACTCCCTCGCCCGGCGCCACCCCGGTCACCCGGGCCGGCACGTCCTTCCTCACCGCCACCGGCATCGCCGCCGGCCAGCCGGTACGGGTGGGCGCCTCCACCGGCGACCACCTCTACTGGTCGTTCCCGGCCTCGGCCGGGCAGCGGCACGAGATCACCGCGACGGTGTCGCTGCCGAAGGCCCGCACCGGGGCCTCCACCTGGACCGTCGAGGTCTTCGACGGGCTGCGCCGCCGGCAGTCCTGCACCGCCGGGGCGCAGACTCCGACGGTTGACGCCGCGACCGGCAGCGTGTCGCTCGGCTGCACCCTGCGCCAGGTGCGCTCCTGGGCCGAGCCCTGGTCGGCGGACCCGCTGCCCGGCACCTACTACCTCCGGCTGTCGGTGACCGAGCTGCCCGAGGCCGACCTCGGGCTCCCGGTCGACGTCGACCTGCTGGTCAGCGCGGACGGCGACGGCTCGCGCGACGACGGCGAGCTGAAGGCGCCCCTGGCGCCGAACACCAAGGCGGGCACGGTGCTGACCGCGGAACCGACGGCAGCCCCGGCCGGCCAGGCGGACGGCGGGTTCGGCGACCTGCTGCCCGACCTCGGCTCCCGGTGGATCTGGAGCACGGTCGGCGGGCTGCTGGCCGCGGTGGCCGGCGTGGTCGGCTTCGCGCTGACCCGCCGTCCCCGCCGGCCCTGACCGGAGGCGGTGGCCGCCCGACCGGGGCGGCCACCGCCGCTCAGGTCGTGAGCGGCCCCCGGGGGACCCAGCCGATGAACCGGTCCTGAAGGGATGTCATCGGCGCGGCGCGCAGGTCGACGCTGGCGGCCGCGAGACAGGAGCCCAGGTAGACGCTGAGCGAGGCGCGGTCCACCTGGTACTCACTGAGCAGCCGGGCGCGTTTGGTCGGACACGGCCACTCCTCGCCGCAGGAGTCGCAGGTCCACGCCGGTGTCACCGGAACGTGCTCGTCGGGGTGGGAACCCGAGGGTGCCGGGGCACCGGTCATCGTCACTTCCTCTCGGATGGTCGTACCTGGCACCGGCCCGCCGCGTCGACGACGGGCGGACGCCGGAAGATCCCCCCGCGATGCCCTGACAGCGCTACGGGACGCTCCGGCGTTACACGGTTGCGGTACGTTCACCGTCGATGGCCGCCTGGAACCTCACCGCAGAGCAAGGTGACGCTCTGGCCCGGGTCGCCGCCCGTGCCGGCCGACCGGCTCGACGCCGAACGGGCCAGACTGTCGTCGTACCTGAAGGGGGTGGGTGATGCGTGACCTGCTGCCGCCGACCGTCTCGGTCGTGGTGGCCGGGCCAACGGACTGGGCGGGCGAGCTGCTCCCCGGCGAGCAGGGCGGTCTCGGGGCGCGCGCGGTGGAGAGCCGGCGGCGCGACTACACCGCCGGGCGGGTCTGTGCCCGGCGGGCGATGGCCGAGCTGGGGCTGCCCGAGCTGCCGGTCCCGGCGGCGGCCGATCGCTCCCCCGCCTGGCCGGCCGGGCTGGTCGGCACCATCACCCACACCCGCGGGTACTGCGCCGCCGCGATCGCCCGGGCGGCCGACATCCGGTCCGTCGGGATGGACGCCGAGCGGCACCGCGAGCTCAACGAGGGGGTACGCCGACTGATCTGCCGCCCCGAGGAGGAGGAGCGCTGCGCCCGGCTGCCGGCCGGCACGTCCTGGCCGTTGGTGCTGTTCAGCGCGAAGGAGACCGTCTACAAGGTTTGGCACCCGGTGGTCGGGTCCTGGTTGGACTTCCAGGACGCCACGGTCGAGCTGGACCCGGACGCCGGGACGTTCACCGCGCGGATCGACCCGGTGCGGGTGGCGGCGGCGACCGTGGCCGACCCGCCGTCCGTCGTCATCGGACGCTTCGTCGTCGAGGGCGACCTCGTGCGCACCGCGGCCGTGCTGACGCATTGACCGTTCGGCCCGGTCCGGATCGACGAACGGCGGGTCGGACCCGAGACAGTTCCGCGTTGCCCGCACCGACTAGCGTCGAAGAGTTCCCGATGCAGCCGAAGTGCCGAGGAGTACGGTGAGCCAGCCCCAGCCCCCTTACGGGCCGCAGGACCCCAACCAGCCGCCCGTCGATCCGTTCCCCACGGCGCCGATGCCGCACCAGCAGTACCCTGCGGACCCGACCGCGCCGCTGCCGCCGGTCTCCGGCGCGCCGCAGTACCCGACCGCCCCCCAGCCCCCGTACGCGCCGATGGACCCGACCGCCGTGCAGCCGCCGACCTCCGGCGCGCCGTACCCGCCGGTGTCGGGCGCCCCGCAGCCGCCCGTCTCCGGCAGCCCGTACCCGCAGTACGACCCGAACGCGTCGATGCCGCCGGTCTCCGGCGCGCCGTACCCGCCGGTCTCCGGCGGCGGCTACCCGCCGGTGTCCGGTCCCGGCTACCCGCCGGCTCCCGGCCAGCCGCTCGGCCCGCCGGTGCAGTCCGGCGCGAAGAAGAAGCCGTGGGTCATCATCGGCATCATCGTCGCAGTGCTGCTCCTGCTCTGCTGCGGCGGAGGCATCGCCGCCCTGGTCGCCGGCGGCAAGAAGGCCGCCGACAAGGCGGAGGAGATCGGGCGCTCCCTGCCCACCCCGCGCACCACCGCCGCGCCGGCCTTCCCCGGCACGAAGCCCTCCGCGTCCGCCTCGGCCGCCGACGGCGAAACCTTCAACATGGAGCCCGGCGACACCCTGGTGATCGAGGACGACGAGGGCACCATCGAGATCACCATCCGCAAGTTCTCCACCTCCACCAAGGGCTGCCGCTCCTACGCCCCCGCCCCGGACAAGGGCCTCTACCTGATCGCCGACGTCACCGCGACGGTCACCAAGGGCAAGGCGTCGATCAACCCGTTCTACTTCCAGTGGGTGGCCGAGGACGGCACCACCGTCAACGGGCTGGCCGGTGCGCTCTCCGGCTGCGGCGGCGACATGCTCGACTCCGGCAGCGGCATCCGCGCCGGCAGCAAGCGTTCCGGAGCGGTGGTCTTCGACGTCAAGGACAAGAAGGGCGTCGTGGAATACCAGCACAAGTTCGAGGCCGCCGGCTCCTGGAAGCCGTGACCTCCCCGGTTCCCCGGCGGGCCGGCTCCCCATCGTGGGGGCCGGCCCGCCCCCTTTTCTGGATCGACCGGTCGTCGGCAGCCTTCTCGGCGGTCGCCGGGGGTTTCCCGCCACGGCGGGCGGGGACGCGGGGCGGGAGGCGCGGACAGCGCGACTGGTCCACGAACCGACGAGGGGGCGGCATGAGTTCCACCGAACGGGCGAAGGACAGCGTCGAGCAGGTGGCCGGCCCTGCCAGGGCGCAGCTGGGCGACATGAACCAGGACGAGCGGTCGCAGGCGGAACGGGTGGCCAAGCGCGACGAGATCCGGGGCCGGGAACCAGGCGAGCACGTCCAGGAGGACGCTCGGGACGTCAGGGGCGATTTCACCAGCTGACGACTCCGGTCGAGGAGAGCTGACCATGCGAATCCCGCACCTGATGGCCGAGCGGTGGGTGAACTCACCGCCGCTGGCTCCCGACGCGCTGCACGGTCGGGTGGTCCTGCTCGACATCTGGGAGTACACCTGCATCAACTGGATCCGTACGTCGCCCTACGTCAAGGCGTGGCACCGCGACTACGCCGACCTGGGCCTGGTCGTCATCGGCGTACACGCGCCGGAGTTCGAGTTCGGCAGGCACGCCGAGAACATCGACCGGGGGATCCGCGACCACGAGCTCACCTATCCCATCGCGATCGACAACGACTTCAAGGTCTGGCGGGCCCTCGGCAACAACGCCTGGCCGGCGAAGTACCTCTTCGACGCGGACGGACTACTGGTCGACCAGTGGGTCGGCGAGGGCAGCTACGAGCGCGTGGAGTCGGAGATCCGACGGCTGATCGAGATCAGAGCGCCCGGCACCAAACTGCCGCCGGTCAGCCCCGAGGCGATGGCGTTCGCGACGACCGGGGAGCCCTCATACATCGGGGTCACGCCTGAGACGTACGTCGGCGCGCACCGCGCCGAGCCGGGCACCTTCGCCCTCACCGGCGGCTGGGAGACCAGCGGCGAGTACGTCGAACTCGCCGGCGGCACCGGCGAGCTCGCCCTGCCCTTCAACGCCGGCGAGGTGAACCTCGTCGTGGACCCCGGTCCGTCCGGACAGGCGGCGATCGACGTGCTGCTCGACGGGAACCCGATCGGCGACGAGCGCGGCGGGGACGTCGACCCGGACGCGGTGGCGCGCGTCGACCGGGCGGGGATGATCCGGCTCGTCGCCGGCGCGTCGCGGGACGACCACCTGCTGACGCTCGGCACCAGCCAACCTGGCCTCCGCGCGTTCGTGTTCACCTTCGGCCCGTGAGCGTGGGTGTGCGGCGCGCTGCTGCTTACTTGGGCGGTTCCGCGCCCGACTGCTCGCTCACCATGTACTCCGCGTACCAGTCGGGCCAGTCCGGGTCCACCTTGCCGGTGCGCTTCTCGTACTCGCCGTGGGCGGCGGCTGCCCGGCGGAGCGCGCCAGCCAGGTCGCTCACGGAGGTGAACGACGTCGCGGCAGCCTCGACCCGCCCGGGCAGCCGGGCCGTGACCTCCTGAACCAGCCAGTTGTTGCCGTCGGGATCGCTGAACGAGGTGCGCGAGTAGTAGCTGCGACGCTCGGGATCCACACCCTTCACCGGCCCCTCGGGGCCGGGGTGGTAGACCTCGCCCGCCTCGACGCCGGCGGCGACCAGCGCGTTCCGGGCCGCCTCGACGTCGGAGACGACCAGGTACGCCTTGGCCGAACCGGGGGCGGCCGACATGAGGTTCGGCCCGAACTGAACGGAGCAGTCGGAGCCCTGCGGCGTGAACTGGACGATGCCGGGCGGTGTCTTGTCGAGCCGCCACCCGAGGCGCCCGTAGAACTCCTTCGCGCGCTCGACGTCCGAGACCGGGATGACGACGACCTCGAGCTTCAAGTCGACGTCCCGGATGTTCGGTGTCCCGCTGGCGTCGGTTCTCGGGCTCATCGCGGCCTCCCTGGGCTGAGTCAGGACGTCATGCGTCTTCCCGGCGGCGTCGTGCGACTTCCCGGATCGGTTTCCTGGCTGCGTGCTGCGCCAATGACCGGGCGCGCCGTCAGCCGGGCTGTCGCATCCGCGGAGGCCGCCGGTGAGGCAGGGGTCTCGATTACGACGCTACTGCTTCGGCACGTGCGGGGTGTCTGGTTCGCGGCATCGCGTCCTCTGCCGGCCGAGCAGTTCGTTCGGGCCGCGGTTCAAGGTCGAAAAACGCCGCCTCCGACCAGCGGGAACAGCCTCGTCGGCAGGCGGCCGTCCGACGCTCTTGCTGCCAGCGTTCCCGTCGACCAGCCATACCGCCGGCGACCCGGCCGAACCTCCGCTGGGGAGCCGGTCCCGCGGTGCTGGTCCACAGCCTCCGACAAGTCGCGTGACCGAGCAGGAGGCTGCCGAGTTGAGCCACGGATGACCCCTGGTCAACCCACGGACGGTGAGGTGCATGGACGACGGAGAACGCGAGCAGGCGCTGCTCACCGCCCTGACCACCGAGCATTTCGTGCTTCAGACCTCGCGCAGCGCGACCGTCACCGAGTCGGTGGGTCGGGCGACTGTCTTCCTGTCCATGCTCTCTGCCGCGCTGATCGGGCTCGGTTTCGTCGCCAGCAACGCCGCGCTCGTCCGGCCGTACCTCGGGGCGGTGCTGCCGACGCTGGTGATCACCGGACTGCTCACATTCCTGCGGCTGGTGCAGAACATGGTGGAGAACGAGCTGGATCTCGCGCGGATCCAGCGCATCCGGGCGTACTACCATCGCCGGCTGGCCGGCGAGCACGACTTCTTCGCCGACGCGGTGCAGGGCGAGGGGATCATGCGGGCGACCTGGGCGGCGGTCGGTAACGCGCCCCGGCGGGCGCAGCTGTTGCTGACCACGGCGGCGATGGTGGGCGCGGTGAACGCGCTGCTGGTGGGGCTCGCGGTCACGCTGCTGACCGGGCTCGCGGGGCTGCCGCCCGGGTTCGCGGTCGGCGTCGGCACGGTGTTGGCTCTGCTGGCCTTCGCCGCCCAGGTCGCCTACATCAACCGCGAGTCGATCTCCCAGCCCGGGTAGGGGTTACCGGGCTGTGGCACCCGCCCGGCTACCGGCTCCGGCGGCGGCGTCCCTCGGCCACCAGCGGATCAGCCCTCGACGCCCGGACGAGCACGCACTGCCCCTCCTTTGAGCACGGCGGATACGACGAGACCGAGGCCGAGAAGGGCGACGACGGCCGCCCATAGCAGGCGCAGACCCAGCATCAGCGGCACCAGCCCAAGCATCGACGGGATCGCCAGCAGGCACGCGATCCCCATCAGCGGACTCAACGCCATCAGTCCCACCTTTTCGCCCCGGACCGACCACGAACCGTCTGCAGTACCGCGCTTGAGCCGCGCAGCCTCGAACAGCATGGGCAGACCGGAGGCGGCAAACATCCCCAGGAACAGGGTCTGCAACCAGCCGCGGTGGCCCCAGGCCTCGGTTTCGACCCGATCTCCGGCCGGCAGTTCGATCGCCACGGGGATGCCCTCCCACAGCAACGCCTCTGCCTCCGCCTCATCCCTGAGCCTGCGGCTGCCCGAGGTCGGGACCTCGGTCTCGGCAAACAGCACGTACTCAGCGTCCTGCTCCACCATCAGGTGCCAGTCACTGCCGGGGCCACGACTGTGCCAGGGGCCGGACAAGGTGACCGGCACCCGCTCGAGACAGCCCTTCGGCGGATCGACATCCGGCTCTACCCGCATGGTCCCCGCGGGGCACTCCACGGCTCGCCGCATCGCGACCGCGTCGCGGATGCCGTCCGGGACGTCGACCAGCGCGAACAGTCCGAGCACGCCCGCCAGCGAGCCGTAGAGCACGAGGAGCGCCGGCCGCGTCCAGAACGCTCGGCGCCAGAACTGCCAGCCGCGAGGAGGTGCCTTCGTTCTCCTGGACACAGCAACCACCTCCCTCCCGATTGTGGCGTGCCGTTGCCCAGCATCGAGGGCGTCGCCTCGACCTGGTCTGACCAGGAAAGGCTCACCAAACAGAGATCGAGAGGGTGTGGACGGGTGGACAGCTCCTCCCCCTCCACACCCAGCTCGACGGTGAACCGGCGTGTGACAGTTGCCGCTGAGCCGGACAGGTAGGGGGCATGGACAACCAAGAAGAACCCAGATGAGCCGCGCTGATGCCCGGGAGGAGCGCTTCCGTTCTCTGCACACCGAGACATACGCCGACCTGCTGCGCTTCGTCGAGCGGCGGGTCCCGGTCGCCGAGGCTGAGGACATCGTCTCGACGGTCTTCCTGACGGCCTGGCGGCGATTCGACGAGTTGCCGGACGATGCTCGCCCGTGGCTGTTCGCGGTGGCCCGCAAGACCATGGCCAACCAGACGCGCGGCTGGTTGCGGCGCCAGGCCCTGGACGTCCGGCTGGTGTCGCTGGAGGCACGCGAGCTGTCCGACGACACCGTGAGCGCCGCGACGCGCGTCGACCTGGAACGCGCCTGGCGCGTGCTACGCCCCGCAGACCGCGAGGTTCTCGCCCTGGTCGCGTTCGACGGATTGACGGCTGAGCAGGCGGCCAGCGTGCTCGGCTGTCGCCGGTCGACCTTTGCCATGCGGCTCGGCAGGGCCCGGCAACGGCTGCGGGCCGCTCTGGAACCGGCCGAATCTGTCGCCCCTTCGTCTTTCCGCCCTCACGATTTCAAGGAGCAGCAGGCATGGACTCAAGCATGAAGGACCTGCAGCAGCTGGCCGTGCTCGACCCGGCGCGGGGGCGCGAGCCCACCGCGCTGGAACGGACCCGTTCGGAGGCGTTCGTCGAGCGGGTGATGGCCGGTCAGGCCACGGGGGCATCCGCTCGCCGGCCGGTGCGGCGCCGGCTGGTGATGGGCCTCGCCGCGGTCGTCGCGGGTGCCGTCGGGGTCGTGGCCGTGCCCGCGCTGCTGCCGGGGGCGGCGGAGGAAGCGGTCGCGGCCTGGACGCCCACGCCCGGTTCGCTCACCGGTGCGCAGGTGCTGCCGCAGGCCCGGATCTGCGCGGGGAACGATGTGGGGGGCAGCTCGTCGGCGGTCGACCCGGCGGACGTGCTCCTCGCCGAGCAGCGCGGGCTGGCGACGCTGCTCATCATGAAGAAGGGCAGCGGCGTCATCGTCGAGTGCCTGAGCGCGGGAGACGACGACCAGCTCGCCTCGATGGGCCTGGCCGACGGCCCGCTGCCGGCCCTGCCCGCCGGCACGGTGGACCTGCAGACGATGAGTTCCATGGGCAGTGGCGACGCCATGTGGTCGAACATCGTGGGCCTGGTGGGCCCGGGAGTCACCGGCGTGGACGTGCGCCTCGACAACGGGAAGGTCTTCCAGGCCAGCGTGAAGTCCGGCTGGTGGGCGGCCTGGTGGCCGGGCCCTGAGGGCGGCGAGGTCGACCACCTCACCGTGACCGTGCACACCGCCAAGGGATCCACCAGCTACCGCCCTTCCGAGCTGCCCTGACGTGACCCGGCTGCGGCGGCCCCCGGGCCGCCGCAGCCGGTTTCGCCGTGACCAGCCTCACCCGTAGCCGTACTCGTCCACGTCGAGCTCTGCTCTCGTCTGTCGAAGAAACTCCAACACCCGAGCATCGATGTGCCAGCCCAGCAACTGGTGCTGACCAGGGAGCTTCTGCATGCCTTCGACGGGGCTGGTCAGGTCTTCGTCCTCGCCGTCCGGATGCTCGAACACCCGGACGGCCTGCAGCATGCTCGCGCCCGGCGCTCCATCGATGTCGTCCAGTTCGACGGCCAGTTCACCGATGCGCTCCGCGTGACCGAAGAGCCGATCCACGATCCGGTTGATCTGTTCGTCGACGGTCAGCCCAGGCTTGCGACACGTGATCTTCCACCGATGGCTGGCGGGCCGCACAGGGCTGGCCCGGCGGCTGCCACGAACGACAATCTCGTCCGGTTCGATGCCGAGCCTGCCGGTGATCTCGGCGGCGGAAACCCGGTTCGAACTCAGCGCGAAGTACGCGTACTGAGAGATGATCACCGGCGGACCCTACCCACACAGGTACCGACGGCGCTGCCGGTTTCTTGCTGCACTCCGCTGCTGTACAGGATCGAAAAAGGCCGTCTCCCACCACGGGAAACGGCCTTTCAACTGGGTGGAGCTGAGGGGATTCGAACCCCTTACACCCACGGAAGCGAGGAACATCATCAATCGGACCGATCGGCGCCGTGACCAGCGCGGCCCCTGCCGACGCCTGCCAACCCTTGCCGCCGCCTAATAGCACGGACAGGCCCTTGGACCTGGACTAGGCGAAGGCTGTGTTCGAGCCTTGGGGAACGCTTGTTTGGCCGCAGGCTGCCCTTGCCTTTGAGGGGATCAAAAGGTCCCGGGCGCAGGGCCCGCGGTCAGTACCGCGGCGGCGGCCGTCAACGGCGCGCTGATATAGCCTCGGCACATGACCGTGATCTCCCCGACCCCGATCCCGGCCCTGACCGTCCCTGCCGATCCACGCGCGGACGTCGCCGGGTATCTGGGCCGGCTCGGGCTTGAGCGGCCCGCGCGCCCCGACGTGGCGTGGCTGTTCGCCGCTCACCGTGCGCACCGGGAGTGCATCCCCTACGACACCCTCGAGATCCATCTGGAACGGCCGACCACCGTGGATCCGGTCGAGTCGATCGCCCGGATCGTCGGTGGTGGCGGCGGGTACTGCTTCCATCTCAACGGCGCATTCGGCACGCTGCTGGCCTGCCTCGGGTACGAGGTGACCCGGCATGTCGGCGACGTGCGCGGGCCCGGCCCCGACGAGGACGCACCCGGGTTGGATATCAACCATCAGGTGCTGGTGGTGCGCTGCGAGGGCGAGACCTGGTTCGTGGACCCGGGCCTGGTCGACGCGCCGCACGAGCCGATGCCGCTGCGTGCAGGGGTGAGCCAGCAGGGCCCGTTCACCTATCGGCTCGAGCCGTGGGCGGCGCGAGCGGGAGGCTGGCGGTTCATCCACGACGTGCGCGGAGTGTTCTCGTCGATGGTGTTCGCGCCGGAACCGGTGAGCATCGAAGCGTTCGCCGCCGCACACCGGCACCTTTCGACCTCGCCCGATTCCGGGTTCGTGCGGAAGCTGACATTCGGGCGGCAGGACGAGCGCGGCGTCGACATGCTGCGCGGGCGGGTGCTCGAGCGACTCGACGCGGCCGGGCGGACCTCGAGGATCCTCGACAGCCAGGGCGAGTGGTTCGCTGTGCTCGCGGACGTTTTTGGGCTGCGGCTGCCGGGCGTGGACCGGGACGCGCGCGCCCGACTGTGGGCCCGGGTGAGCGCCGCGCACGAGCAGTGGGTGGCCGCTCAGACAGATCAGGTTGCGTAGGCCCTGTCCTGCCGGTCATGCGAGCCACATGAGCGTGGCGATCAGGACCAGACACGCGCGGTGGATGATGTCAGGCACGCGTCGACCCCCACGCTGCCAGGAGCGGGCGTGCCTTAGAGCTCCATCCTCCGGCACAGCCAAATCGCCGTGACCATGAACATCTACAGCGAGGTCGCTGTGGAGGCCACCGAGAAGGCGCTCAAGCGCCTCGGCGAGCAGCTACGAAGCTAGCCGTCGGAAATGCTGTGGCACGAACGCAGTCATCGTCCGGAGCCCATCCACTCCACGTACGGGTGGCTAGGACGACTGAAGTTCTGGATGCCATCGACCGACCCGGCCGGTTGGGCGGCGAGGAGCACCGGTAGGTCGCTTTCGCGCCCGTCGGCAAGAGCCTCGTCAAGTTGGACGTAGTGCGCGAGCCAGGCATCGAAGGTCGGCATGACTCGCTCAGTCAACTCCCGGCCCAGCGCCACTCCGCAGTCGGGCGCATCCACCACCGACCCGATTACCCAACAGCCGAAGGGCTCCGCGTAATGCCGCGAGGCTGCCCCGAGTCGCGTCCACCACTGACCGTCGGATGCCGTAGGCCGGCCACGGTGGTCTCCACCGAACCGCTCCTGACGCCAATCCAGCCAGGAAGCCGTGGCGACGCCGAGGTTGACGTAGAAGAGGGAAACATCCCCTCCGCCAGCCCTCGAACCCTGAAACTCGATGACCGCCGCGTGGCCGGCGTCGGATATCCGGCGGAAGGTACCTCTCGACCGTTTGAACCCGTGTCCCCGAAGCACCGGCGCGACTTGCTTGGAGATCATGCCAAGGTATGCCTGCCGCACTGGACGCTCCATGCACAAGATCCTATTGACCGGTACGACATCGGAGCCGAGCCGTAAGGGCCCAGTCCAGGCTGCTGCACTTCACTGCTGCACAAGATCGAAAAAGGCCGTCTCCCACGACGGGAAACGGCCTTTGAACTGGGTGGAGTTGAGGGGATTCGAACCCCTGACCCCCTCGATGCGAACGAGGTGCGCTACCGGACTGCGCCACAACCCCTCCGCCGGCGAACCGGCTTCGGTCCCACCTGGCTTTCACCAGGCGGGCCGGCGACAAGGCTAACAGGTCCACCCTCCTAGCCGCGAATCCACCCCCGGCGCGCCGACGGGTGCCGTCCGAAGATCGACTCGGGATGCGGCATGTCGCGGTGTCCGCGCCACCGAACACCGCGACACGCCGCAAACGGCGCAAGGAGCAACGCACGCGAGGAACAACGCGGCGAGGAACAACGCCGGTCAGGCGGGGTGGGAGGAGCCCCGGCCGGACTGGTACGGCCGTCCCCGCAGTCCACCGGCCCGGCGGTAGGAGACGGAGCCGCCCCCGCCGGCCGCGGCCGGCAGGTCGCCCGACCGGTCCAGGCCCATCGCGCTGCGGCGTACCGCCTCGCGCTGGGCCGCCAGGCGGCGCTGCGCCTCCCGGCGGGCCGCCGCCCGGCGGGCCTGCTCCCGCCGCACCTCGGCCTGCCGGGCGGCCAGCCACGCCGCCTCCCGGGCCTGGATCCGCCGCCGCCGGCGCTCCGCCACCGCCCGCTTGCGCAGGTGTACGACGTACGCCACCAGCAGCGTCCCGGTGACCGAGATGCTGATCCAGAAGCCGGGGCTGACCACGATCACGCCGACCAGCTCGACGAAGTTGAGCAGCAGCAGCGCGGCGAGCACCCGGCGACGCCGGTAGACGGCCGGGGTGTGGCGGCGCCGGGGTGGCGGTCGACGGCGGGCCTTGCGGGGGGCGGGCGGCACGGCGCGCAGCCGGCCCGAGCGGCGGCCCGCCGCCGGGGGCGCGGAGACCGGGGCGCTCAGACCGCCCGTGTTCGCATCTTCACTGAGCGTGACAACGAGGGCGCGGGACGGGTTGACCGGCCGCCGTCCCGGGACAGTACGGCGTCGCCGACGGCGCTGGAGCACCCGCGCCGTCGACTGCGCCCGCTCCGCCACCAGCCGCTCGGTGGCGTCGTACCGGCGGACCAGCGCCGGCGCGAGGGCGAGCAGGCCGGCAGCGGCGAGGACGGCGAGGAGCACCGAGGTCGGCACCCTCACCCCTCCCGTCACCGAATTCGGGGCAATCGCCGGGCCACCGCAGGATCTTCCCCGGATGGTCGTCCACGGCGCAGATCGTACGGGCGGGCAGCGCTTGCCACAGCTTGCAGTTACTTGAGGTTACGGGCGTTCGACCCTGATGCCGGCGCGCCGCGCCGATCCCGTCCGTGGGACGGCTCACCCCGCGCGGTCACGGATCCGGTGCCAGCGGGCCAGCAGACCGCCTTCGGCGGCGACCTCCTCGCTGGTCATCGCGTATCCGATGTGGTCGCGCCACGCCCCGTCGATGTGCATGTAGCGTACGTGGTACGCCTCTTCGCGGAAGCCCAGCTTCTCCACCACTCGCCGGGACGGCCGGTTCTCGGGTCGGATGTTCACCTCGACCCGGTGCAGCCCGCCCGGCCCGAAGGCGTGGTCCACGGCGAGCGCCATCGCGGTCGGGATCACCCCGCGACCGGCCACTGCGGAGTCCATCCAGTATCCGACGTACCCGGAGCAGAACGCCCGCCGGACGATGCTGCCCACGTTGAGGTGCCCGACCAGCCGGTCCCGGCCGTCCTGGCGGAGGCAGACCGCGAACGGCAGCCCCTCACCGGTCCGCGCCGAGCGCCGCTGGTCCTTGTGGACGTAGCGGAACGCGGTCGGCGAGTTGGTCTCGTCCCAGGTGCCCGGCAGGTGCGACTCCCACGGCGCCAGCCAGGCCTGGTTGGCGCGGCGCACCGCCGACCAGGCGGCCGCGTCCGAACGCCGGTACGGCCGCAGCACCACCGGACCGTCGGTCAACACCACCGGCCAACCCGGCGCCCGCCCGAAGCCGAACAGACTCACCGGCGCCGGTCCAACAGGAGTACGTCCACGGTGGAGCCGGCGGCGGCGGTGGTCACCCGCTCGCCGAGCACCATCAGCCCGTTCGCCTCGGCCAGCCCGGACAGGGTGAACGGCCCACCCGGCAGCGGCTGGACCGTGTATCCCCCGCCGCGCCGCTCGGCGACGTGCGCGGGGCGGAACTCGCGCAGCCCGCCCGGGGAGGTGATGGTCTCCAGCAGGTGCGCGCGGACGCTCGGCCGGAACACCGGCTCCGCCCCGGCCAGCAGGTTGATGGCCGGGCGGGCCAGCACCTCGAAGCCGATCAGCGCCGAGCCGGGCTCACCGGGAAGGCACACCACCGGTACCTCCTCGGCGCCGACGGTACCGAATCCGAGCGCGGTGCCGGGATAGAGCGCGACCTCGGTGAAGGTGACCGGGCCGGCCCGGCCACCCTCCCTCCTGGACAGGATGCGCCGGACCATGTCGCCCGGGCCGGTGCCGGTGCCGCCGGTGGTGATGATCAGGTCGGCCCGCAGGGTCTGGTCCTCCAGCAGGCCGCGCAGCCCCTCCGGGTCGTCGTCGCAGATGCCGACCCGGTACGCCAGCGCGCCCACCTCGGCCGCGGCGGCGGTCAGCGCGTGCGAGTTGGCGTCCACCACCTGGCCGGGCTGGCTGCCCCGGCCGACGTCGACGAGTTCGTCGCCGGTGGCCACGATGACCACCCGCGGGCTGGGCCGGACCACCACGTGCCCGATCCCGGTGGCGGCGAGGACGGCGACCAACGCCGGCGAGACGTACGTGCCGGCGCGGGCGAGCAGGGTGCCGGCGGGTAGTTCCTCACCGGCGCGACGGACGCCGTACCCGCGCTTGGGGGTCCGGAAGATCTCCACCGCGGCCATGCCCTGGTCGGTCCACTCGACGGGGACGACCACGTCCGCGGCCACCGGCAGCGGCGCCCCGGCGGCGACCGAGAAGCACGAGCCCGGGGTGAGCCGGACCGGTCGCCAGCTCGCCGCGCCCAGGTCGCCGACCACGTTCAACCGCACGGTACGGCCGCCCGACCCCCCGGAGGGGGCCGGGCCGTAGCCGACGAGGTCCTCCCAGCGGGCCGCGTACCCGTCCACCGCCGCCTGGTCGAAGGCGGGGAACGAGTGTGGCGCGACGACGTCCTCGGCGAGGACGTTGCCGTACGCCTGGGTGAGGTCGAGGTCGAGCGGAGGCAGCGCGCGCAACCTGCGCAGCACACTGCCCAGGTAGTCGGCGAGCGGCGTCAACTCGTTCGCGGCCGCCTCGGCGTCGGCCGTCGCTGTCATGTATTAGGACCGCCCGACGCGTCGGAGTTGACGAACTCGGCCAGCCACTTGCGGAACTCACCGCCGATGTCGTCGCGCTCGACGGCGATCTGGACCACCGTCTGGAGGTAGCCCAGCGGCATGCCGGTGTCGTAGCGGGTGCCCCGGTAGACGATGGCGTGCACCGGCACGCCCTCGTTGCGCAGCAGTTCCATCGCGTCGGTCAGCTGGATCTCGCCGCCGCTGCCCGGCTCGGTGCGTCGGATCGCGTCGAAGATCCGGCCCGGCAGCACGTACCGGCCGAGGACGGCGAGGTTGCTCGGCGCGTCCTCCGGCTTCGGCTTCTCCACCATGCCGGTCACCTTGACCACCTCGCCGATGTCGGTCAGCTCCGACTCGGCCGGCTCGACCGAGGCGATGCCGTACCGGCTGGTCTCGGCCGGGTCCACCTCGAAGAAGGCCAGCACCACACCGCCGGTGCGCGCCTGGAGTTCCAGCATGGCCGGCAGCAGCGGCTGGTCGAGCTTGACGAACTCGTCGCCGAGCAGCACCGCGAAGGGCTCGTCGCCGACGTGCGACGCGGCGTACCCGACGGCGTGGCCGAGGCCGAGCTGCTCCGGCTGGCGGCGGGTGTGGATCTCGGCCAGCTCGGTGGTGCGCTGCACGGCGGCCAGCAGCTCCGGCTTCTTCGCGAGCCGTTCCTCCAGGTCGGGCCGGCGGTCGAAGTGGTCCACCATGGCCGTCTTGTTGCGCCCGGTGATCAGCAGTACGTCGGTGAGCCCGGCCTGGGCGGCCTCCTCGACGATGTACTGCAGGACCGGACGGTCGACGACCGGCAGCAGTTCCTTGGGCACCGCCTTCGTCGCCGGCAGGAACCGGGTGGCCAGGCCGGCGGCCGGGATGACGGCCTTGACTGCACGGGGACGACCGGTCGCGGCGGCCGTCGAGGGGTTCGCTGAGTGCTCCGACATGTCGCGAGACTATCGGCCACGGCTCTGCCGCGGCGGGTGAGGACCGGAAGACGCGCCGCCCGTAGCCGGCTGTGTCACACCCGGAGCGGGTGCCGGGACTGCGGCGGCCTGCCGGCTCGAACCCTCCGCCGCCCTGGTGGCCGCCGGCCCGGCGCGCGGCAGCTCGTCGTCCGGGCTGACCGCGCCGGCCGGCACCGGGATCTCCTCGGTCACCGCGTCGGGGCGCAGCCCGGTCACCCGGTAACCGTCCCGCCCGGCGGCCTTGGCCGCGTACAACGCCTCGTCGGCGGCGTCGAGCACCTGCTGGCCGGTGCTGGCGTGGTCGGGGTAGACGGCGATGCCGATGGAGACGGTCACCGTGATCGCCACGTGCTCGTCCACCACGATCGGGGTGTCCCGCACGGCCGCGCCCAACCGCTCGGCGACGATCGCCGCGCCCCGGGCGTCGGTCTCCGGCAGCAGTACCACGAACTCCTCGCCGCCCTGCCGGAACGCCAGGTCGACCTCGCGGATCTCGCCGCGTACCCGGCGGGCGAACTCGGCCAGCACAACGTCGCCGGCGGTGTGCCCGTACGTGTCGTTGACCCGCTTGAACCGGTCCACGTCCAAGGCGAGGATGCTGAGCATCCGTCCGAACCGGCTGGCCCGCTCCACCTCGCGGCGCAGCGACTCGCGCAGGTAGCGGTAGTTCCAGAGCCCGGTCAGCGGGTCGGTCAGCGAGAGCCGTTGCGCCTCCTCGTGCACCCGGACGTTCTCCACCGCGACCGCCGCGTGGCCGGCGAAGGTGCGCAGGGTGGCCAGGTCGTCGTCGTCGAACTCTTCGCCGCCCAGCCGGTCGTAGAGGGCCAGCACCCCGACCGCCGGCTCCCGGCCCGCCGGTTCGGCGCCGCCGGGCGCGGCGAAGGGCACCGCCACGTACGTCTCGCAGCGCGGCTCCCCCGCCGGCGCCTCGGCCGGCTCGACCCGGCCGCGCTGCGGCTCCCCGGTGGCGGCGACCGCGCCGATCACCCCGGCCCCGATCGGCACCCGCAGCGGCTCGGCGTCCGGCACCCGGCCGTCCAGCCCTTCGGCGCACTGCCCCACCAGCACGCCGTCCGGGTCGAGCAGCAGCACCGCCCCGGCCCGCGCCCCGGTCGCCGCAAGCGCGCTGTGCAGGATCACCCGCAGGATGCGTTGCAGGTCGTGGGTGCTGGCCAGGGTGTCGCCGAGCACCGCCAGGTGCCCCCGCAACTGGTCCCGACTGCTGGTCAACGCCGCCACGTAGCTGGCCGTCTCCCGGGTCATCCGGTTGAACGCGCCGGCCAGCCGGCCGATCTCGTCCCGACTGCGCACCGGCACCCGCGCGGTCAGGTCGCCACGGGCCACCCGGTCCACCGCGCCGGCCAGCTCGACCAGCGGCCGGGTGGTCACCCGGGCCAGCCGCCAGGCGGCCAGCACCGCCAGCACGGCGGCGAGGAGCACCGCGCCGACCAGCACGGCGGGCAGCCCGGCCGGCTGTTCGCCCGGGACGGAGAGGACCAGCGGCAGCGGCTGCCCCGGGCTCGGTCCGAGGCGGCGCACGTACCTGCCGTCGGGGGTCTCGGTGACCCGGTCGCCGTCGACGGTGCTCGCGGCGGCGAGCACCGCCTCGCGTACCCGGTTGGACTCGGTGGTGTGGGTGACCCGGTCGGGGGCGGCGGGGCCGTCGAGCAGGGTGACCGCGACGCCGGTGGCGGCGGCCAGCCGGGCGACGAACGCCGGGTCGACCACCTGGGCGGCGACGACGGTGCCGAGCGCGACGCCGGCCGGGTCGCGCAGGTCCACCCGGGCGCTGAGCGCCCGGACCGGCCCGGCAGCGGTCCGGTCGCCGGAGCAGTCCTGCCAGGGCGTCGGGGGCGCGCCTGGGGTGGCGTAGGTCGTGGTGCCGGCCACGTCGGTGACCAGGACCGCGCCGGCCAGGCCCCGGCTGACCACCTGGGTGGCGGCGCCGGCGCGGGCGGCGGGATCGGTACCCAGCGCCACCGCGTCGGCGGCGGCCCGGAGTTGCTGGCAGAGGGCGTCCACCGAGGTACGCACGGTCGAGGCGGCGAGTCCGAGGCGTTCGGTGGAGCGGCTGCGGTCGACGGCCGCGAGGGTGGTGCCGACGAAGACCGCTCCGAGCAGCACCGGGCCGAGCACCACCGCGAGGAAGGCCGCCGTCAACCGCCCGCGTAGCGTCAAGCTTCCCCCCGGAAGTTCCGCGCCCGTTCCTGCGATGCTGACACAGAGCAACCGGAAGAGGCGGTTTGCGCAAGGGAGTGTTGCGTGCCCGAATTTCCTGATGGAGCGCATGAGGCCAAACGCGAGACGCGGGTCGCGCTGCTCGCCCACCGCCGGGCGCTGACCGCGCCGCAGCGGGCCGAAGCCGCGGCGCGCGTCCGGGCCGAGCTGGTGGATCTGGTACGCCGGCTGCGCCCGCGCCGGATGACCGGGTACGTGCC
The DNA here is from genome assembly GCF_018070095.1 of Micromonospora sp. U56. NCBI lineage: Bacteria > Bacillati > Actinomycetota > Actinomycetes > Micromonosporales > Micromonosporaceae > Micromonospora > Micromonospora sp. U56. Next base: position 8,981 of record NZ_JAGPYL010000011.1, on the reverse strand, counting down.
GGTGGGCTCCGAGCCGGGCGGCCCGGAGCTGCCGGAGGCCCTGCGCGCGGCGCTGCCCGGCCGGGCCGAGCTGCTGCTGCCGGTGCTCCGTGCCGACCTGGACCTCGACTGGGCGGTGTACGACGGGCCCGACTCGCTGGTGGCGGCCGGGCGCGGCATGCGGGAGCCGGCCGGCCCCCGGCTGGGTCGCGCGGCGATCGGCGAGGCGGAGCTGGTGGTGGTGCCGGCGCTGGCGGTGGACCACCGTGGCCTGCGCCTGGGGCGCGGCGGCGGCTCGTACGACCGGGCGCTGGCCCGGCTGCCGGGAAGAGTGCTGACGGTGGCGCTGTTGCACGACGGTGAGCTGGTCGAGGCGCTGCCCGCCCAGCCGCACGACCGCCCGGTGCACGCCGTGATCACCCCGTCGGGCGGTCTGCGTACGCTGACCGACGCGCCCGGTGTCGATCCCCCCACGTCCGCTGGACGAACCCGGGCCCGATGACGCACCATTGGCACTCGAAACCGTCGAGTGCCAACCGGCCGTACCAGATCCGGAGGAGAACGTGCCCACGTACCAGTACGCCTGCACCGCGTGCGGCCACCAGCTCGAGGCGGTGCAGTCCTTCTCCGACGAGCCGCTGACCGAGTGCCCCACGTGCGCGGGGCGGCTGCGCAAGGTCTTCAACTCGGTTGGTGTCGTGTTCAAGGGCTCCGGCTTCTACCGCACCGACTCCCGCTCCTCCGGCTCGGAGAGCAAGACCGGCAGCACCACCCCGAAGCCGGAGAAGTCGGACAGCGGCTCCTCGTCGGGTAGCGGGTCGTCGGCCGCCTCGTCCAACGGCGGCAGCACGTCCGGCTCGTCGGGTTCGTCCAACGGCGGGTCGGCCAAGACCGCGGCCAGCACCTCCGCCTCCTCCTGATTTCGAACGCCACCGCCCCCGCCGCCCTGTTCGGGCCGCGGGGGCGTTTGGCGTACGCACTCTGCTCGCCCCGCCTGCGGTCCTCGGTCCCCCGGGCGCGGGAAGCTGGCCGGCTTGCCGACCCGGTGTGCGGCGCTGTGGATCTGATGACGCGAACGACTCAGCCTCGGCACCGTCGGCCTGGCGGTCGGGACCCGGTCTCGATCGGCCCTGCGGTCACCGGTGGGCAGGCGCAGGCAAGGGTTTCGATGATCCGCTGCTGGTGACGGTCCCCGGTGATCTGGCCCGGTCGAAGGGTTTCCGATGTCGCCGGCCGAGCTGACCATGATCGTCGGGCGGAGGCTGTGGCGCTGGGAAGACGATGACGTCGACGACCCAGCCGACGGCCGTTTCGCTCGGTCAGTCCGGTCGCCCGACCACACCGACCTCGGTAGCAGATCGAGCGCCGCTTCGGGGCGTTGTCCACAGCCCTGCCGGTTGTCCACAGGCCGGTGCACACGGCACTGCTGCGTCCGCTCCTGCCCCCTAGCGTGCTGTCCGAGCGCCGCGACGGCGGCCGGACAGCGAGGTGAGGGCCGGCGGTGGGCCCTCGGGATGCGGGGCGGCCCGACGGCAGGCACGCGCTGGGTTCCGGGGCGGCCCGACGGCAGGCACGCGCTGGGTTCCGGGACGGGTGGCTCGACGGCGAGGTGGGAGGTGGGCGGCATGACTGGTGGTGGCCCGGACGGGAGGGACTCCCTGCGCCCGGTGCGCTGGCTCCGCCGGCCAGCCGGCGGCACGCTGCTGCGCCTCGGGCTGGTCGCTGCCCTGCTCGGCCTGGCGGTCGTCGTCCTCGACTCGTCCGGCGGCTGTCCCGCCCCGGCTCTTTCACCGGGCTCCTCGGCTGACGGCGCGACCGCCGGAGGCACACCGGCCGCATCGGCGGGCGGGACCGGATCAGCCGGGGAGCTGTCGGGCGGGGAGCCGTCCAACTCAGGCGTGCCGGCGGCGGGACCGTCGACCGAGGGTGATCGGTCGGGGGCGGGACCGCCGACCGAAAGTGGTCGGTCGGGGGCGGGGCCGTCGACCGGAGGCGATCGACGGGGCGCACTGTCGCTGCCGAGCGGGTCGGTGGGCGTACCAGTGCGGCTGGCCGAACCCGCCGCGCTCGCCGTGCTGCGGCCGGGAGCCCGGGTCGACCTGCTGGTCGTACCGGCCGGCCGGACACCGGTGGAGGCCGCACTGGTGGCCTCCGGAGCGCTGGTGCTCGACGTGGTGGGCGGCGACGCCGCCGACGGATCCTCGGCCCTCTACCTGGCGCTCCGCCCGGATCAGGCACAACGCGCCGTCGGCCAACCGGAGGGCAGTCGCTTCGCCGTCGTGGTACGCGGCTGACCCAGCCCCTTCGCCCCACGCACGGGCCTGACGGGACGAGCGCTGTCACACAGGCTGCTGCCGCGATCTCCACCAGCGGCCGCCTCGATCGTCTCTTCGGACGCCATCAGCGCCAGCAGCAGGGGTTCTTGATCGAGTAGCAATTTCCGAGGCGACACGCCGGCGCGAGGCTCGGGAATTGCTACCTGATCATGGGGACGCTGTCGGAGAGCCCGCCGGCCAGACGGAAGAAAGGTGGGTCAGCCCCAGTGCGGCGGGCGCTCGGCGAGCAGCCAGTCGTCGTTGCCGCCGATGCGCTCACCCCAGCCGTGGTCGGTGTCGTCCACGGTCTGCTCGGGCAGCACCACGAAATCCTCGCTGAGATCGACGGCGCGGTCGTCGTCGCGCACGTCCGGATCCTCGATGCTCACGAGCGGCAACACTATCCCAGCCCAGCCCGATCCTGGCGGCCACACGTAGACCAGGACGGCGAGCGTGCAGCCGCCCGACCTCATCGACCAGGCGACCCGGGACTGCGCCCTCCCGCAGCTCGGCTGCGAGCCACACCAGTCCCGGTCGCCGCCACCTCGCCGTTGTCATCGGCACCGACCCGTCGCCGCGTCGGGCGGCCCAGCGCTCCCCGCGTTGGTAGCGTCGGACGGCGTGACGACGCCCAGCGGTGCCAGCTCCGAGGACGAGTTCTGGCGACGGCCGCCCGAGCAGCCCCAGCCGACGGCACCGGACACCGACCGGACGACTCCCGACACCGGCCGGAGCGCCCCGGGCACCGACGGAGCGACGCTCGGCGAGCCCACCTTCGGCCTCACCCCGGCAGCGGGGCCGCAGCCCTCCGGGCCGGCCACCGGCACCACGGCGACGACCAACGGCGTGGCGGCTGCCGGCACGCCCGCCGCACCGACCTCGCCGTCACCGTGGGCCGCCCCGACGGACTTACCCCCGCCGCCGGTCCCGGGGCAGGCGGCTGCGCGGCTCGTCGGTGGCTACGCCGGTCCGCCGCCGACCACCCCGCCGCCGCCCGGTTGGCGACCGCCGGTGCACCTCCAGGCCACGCCGCCGCGGGCGCTGCCGCCGCAGGACATGGAGGCCATGGACGCGGCGGAGCAGCGCGCGCAGCGGATCACCTACGCGATCGGCGGGGTGGCTGGGGCCGTGTTGCTGGTCCTGCTCTGTCTGCTCTGCTCCCGGGCGCTCTTCTGAGGCGGACGACGGTCAGAGGGTGTTGCCCCAGACCGACTGGGCGCCCGTGTCGCCGGTCAGCACGACGTAGCTCAGCGCGAACACCCCCAGCACCACGATGGCACCGGTGAGCAGCCAGTTCACCCAGGACGGCAGGCGCGGGGTACGCACCCGGTCGCTGGTCAGCGCCAGCAGCACCAGGGCCGCCACGGCGAGCCCCAGGGTGAGCCAGAACGTCGTGTCGCCGTACTCGGAATGCTCCTCGATCTTGGCCAGCAACTGGGGCGGGTAGTTCTTGCCCTTCAGGAACTCCTCGAACGCCTCGCCGGACTCGGTGGCCACCCAGGTGATCACCGGCGTCACCACGGAGAGAATCGCCACCGCCCAGGCGAGCCGGGGGCGCCAGCGGGGCACCAGCCCGTACGCGGAGGCGAGCAGTGCCAGCAGCGGGACGAACACCACCGCCGCGTGGATCACCAGGATGTGGCCCGGCAGGCCGTTGATCTCCTTGAACACCGACACCTCCGACGATGGCTGCGGTTGGCCGCGAAAGCGTACGACGATCCATCCGTCGCAGCACGCCCCCGATCGGACACACGCGGTGTCAGCCGATGCGGTTCACCGGCCACGAAAAGGCTGTTGAGCTGTGGCCGGGGCCACGTGCCGCCGGGCTCACTTGTCGACCTGGTGACCCCGTGCTGTCATTGCCTCATGTCCAGTGGTGAGGAGCTGCTCCGGTCGAGGGGCCTGCGGGTCACCCGGCCGCGCCTCGCCGTCCTGGACGTGCTGGCCGCCGGCGGCCACCTGGAGGTCGACGAGATCACCCGCCGGGTACGCGAACGCCTCGACTCGGTCTCCACCCAGGCGGTGTACGACGTCCTCGGCGCGCTCTCCCGCGCCGGCCTGTCCCGCCGGATCGAGCCGGCCGGCAGTCCCGCCCGTTACGAGGCCCGGGTGGGCGACAACCACCACCACGTGGTGTGCCGGGGCTGCGGCGAGATCGCCGACGTCGACTGTGCCGTCGGTGGCGCCCCCTGCCTCGACCCGAGCACCGCGAACGGCTTCGAGGTCGACGAGGCGGAAGTGACCTTCTGGGGGCTCTGCCCCACCTGCCAGGCCCGCCGGTCCGCCGACGCCTGACCCGGGGTCCCAGCACCCCCGCTCGCCGTCGACGGTCACCGCCGTGGACCGGGTGATCCGACGACCGGGTCGCACCCGAGCGTCCCGTGGCACTCTTGGGCGGTGGACTCCGACGACATCGGCCTCTTCGGTCCGGCATCGGTCACCTGGAAGGTGCACGACGAGCCGGTCCTGATCGTCGCCGGCCTGCGCTCCCTCTACCTCCAGGCGCTGCATCCGCGGGCGATGGCCGGCGTGGCGCAGAACAGCAACTACCGCACCGACGCGTGGGGCCGGCTGGTCCGGACCGCCACGTACGTCGGCACCGTCATCTACGGCACCACCGCCGAGGCGAAGGCGGCCGGTCGGCGGCTGCGCGGCCTGCACGCCCGGATGCGCGCCACCGACCCGCTGACCGGCGAGGAGTTCCGGATCGACGACCCGGCGCTGCTGCGCTGGGTGCACGTCACCGAGGTCGAGTCGTTCGTCAGCACCGCCCGCCGGGCCGGGCTGTCGCTGACCGACGCCGAGGTGGACGGCTACTACGCCGAGCAGCGGCGCGCGGCCGGGCTGGTCGGGCTCGACCCGGCCGAGGTGCCCGGCAGCGCCGCCGAGGTCGCCGACTACTACCGATCGGTACGGCCCGAGCTGCGGATGACCAGGGAGGCGGCCGAGACCGCCCTGTTCCTGACCGCGCCGCCGATCCCGTGGAAGCTCAGCCTGCCGGCCCGGCTGGGCCTCAGTCTCGGGCCGCCCCGCTGGGCGTACCTGGGGATCGCCGGCACCGCGCTCGGCCTGCTGCCGCCCTGGGCGCTGCGGTTGTACGGCGGCCTGGGGCTGCCCACCACCGCGCTCTCGGCCGACCTGGGCGTCCGCGCGCTGCGCCTCGCCCTGGCCGCGCTGCCCCGCGACTGGCGCGAGGGCCCGATGCAGCAGGCGGCCAAGGAACGGGCCGCTCGCCTCGCCGCGACGGCCGCCTGACCTGCGACGGTGACGGTTCGGTCGGTCGGTCGGTCGGTCGGTCGGTCACCCCGGAGGGTGCGACCCTACCCTGGCACCTCCTCGCCCGCCGCCCGGAGCGGTCGGCTCGGCATTCACCAGCCATGGCTGATGTGACAGAGGGCGCTGACCGCCGAAGCGCGCCGCCGGCCAGCCGGCACACACCCTGGTGAGCGATATGCCTGAGCGGAATATTTATGCCTGACAGGCATATCGCTCATTCTCAAGTCCTGCGGCACGGGCGTCACTCTGGGCATGCCAGGGCTTCCCGCCTCAGCTACCGCCGCCCGCCACCGCGGCGGAGTCGGAGCCGGGTGCGGCCGGGCGGTCCATCGCCGCCCACGGCTCGCGGCCGGGCACCTGCGCCCCCACCGGGCAGCTACGGCGGTAGTCGCACCAGCCGCAGCGCGGCCCGGCCACCGGCGGGAACGCCTCGTCGGGATCGGCCCCGTCGGCGACCGCCCGCTCGGCGGCGATGATGTCGCGCGCGGTGTCCTCGGCGCGGGTGAGCTGCCGGGCCAGCGACTCGGTGGTGTGGTCGTGCGCGGCGACCGTCCCGGTGGGCAGGTGGTGCAGCTCCACCCGGCGGCACGGCCGGCGGAACGTCCGCTCGGCGGCGTACGCGTACAGCGCCAGTGCCTGCGAGCCCCGCGCGTCGTCGGTGTCCAGCCCGGTGCGGCCGGTCTTGTAGTCGACGATGACCAGCTCGGGCCCGTCCGGCCCGGGTCGGGAGTCGATCCGGTCGGCGCGGCCGTTGAAGGCCAGCACCGCCGTGCGGACCGCGACCACCCGCTCCACGCCGAGCGGGTCGGCGCCCGGCTCCAGCGTCTCGACGTACGCCTCCAGCCAGCCGAGCGCCCGCCGGTAGGCCTGCCGCTCCTGCTCGTCGTCGCGGTAGCCCTCCCGCACCCAGGTGCCCTTGAGCAGCCCGGCCAGCGCCTCCGGCCGGCGTCGCTCCGGGGTGAGCGCGTACCAGTTCTTCAGGGCGGTGTGCACGCTGGCGCCGAGCGAGTTGTGCGCCCAGGGCGGCCCCTTGGGCGGGGCGGGCCGGTCGACGTAGGAGTAGCGGTAGCGGCGGGGGCAGTCCTCGTACGCACCGAGCTTGCTGGGGGTGCAGACGAAGAGCCGCTCCGGCATGCCCTCGAAGCCCAGCTGCTCGGCCTGCTCGGCACGGGGTCGGGGGGTGCCCGCGGATCGTCCGGCGGAGGAGGCTCGTCGCACGGGTCCGATCCTGCCACCCGGGTCCGACACCGCCACGCCCGCACCGCCGCCGCCGGGCCCGGTCAGGTCAGGTCATGTTCACGTACTGGGTGACGAAGGCGGCGACCGCGTCGGCGATGAGCTGCACGGCGATCGCGGCCAGCAGCAGGCCGGCGATCCGGGTCAGCACTTCGATGCCGCCGGGGCGCAGGACCTTGACGATGCCGCCGGAGAAGCGCAGCACGATCCAGACCGCGATCATCACCGCGACGATGGCGGCGGCGATCGCGGAGTGGTCGTCGAAACCGTCGGCCTGCTGCACGAAGAGCATGGTCGCCACGATGGCGCCCGGACCGGCCAGCAGCGGCGTGCCCAGCGGCACCAGCGCGATGTTCGAGGTGACCTGCTGGCTGGGGTCGTCGGCCTTGCCGGTCAGCAGTTCCAGCGCGACCAGCACCAGCAGCAGGCCGCCGGCCGCCTGCAACGCGGGCAGGTCCACGTGCAGGTAGTCGAGGAGCGTCTGACCGGCCACGGCGAAGATCACGATCACGCCGAGCGCCAACGCGACCGCCTGCCAGGCCGCCCGGTGGCGGTCGCGCGCGGTCAGCGGCCCGGTCAGGGCGAGGAAGATGGGCATCATGCCCGGCGGGTCGACGATCACCAGCAGGGTCACGAAGACCTCACCGAAGAGCTTGAGATCCACCGGCTAACCGTAGTCGGGCCGCTGTGGACGGAAACGCGGATCAGCCGGAAGCGACCCCGGTCACCCCGGAGGCCGCCGCCACGATCCGCTCGTACGCCTCCGGCGCGGTGGTGTGCGCGCCCAGCCGCACGGTCTTGTGCGTGCCGTGGAAGTCCGACGAGCCGGTCACCAGCAGGCCCAGCTCGGCAGCGAGCGCGCGCACGTGCGCGGCCTCGGCCGGGGAGTGGTCCTCGTGGTCGGCCTCCAGGCCGGCCAGCCCGGCCGCGGCCAGCTCGACGATCAGCTCGTCCGGCACGATCCGGCCCCGCCGGGTCGCCCGGGGGTGGGCGAAGACCGGTACGCCCCCGGCGGCCCGGATCAGCTCGACCGCCCGGAACACGTCCACGTCCTCCTTCGGCAGCCGGTAGCGCTCGCCCAGCCAGTCCGACCCGAACGCCTCGGTGGTGGTGGCGACCAGGCCGGCCCGGATGAGCGCCGCGGCGATGTGCGGCCGGCCGACGGTCCCGCCGCCGGCCGCGGCCATGATCTCCGGCCAGCTGATGTCGACCCCGTCGGCGCGCAGCAGCTCGACGATCCGCTCGCCGCGCACCTCGCGGGCGAGCCGCACCCGGGCCAGCTCGGCGACGAGTTCCGGGTGGTCCGGGTCGAAGAGGTACGCGAGCAGGTGCAGCGGGACGGCCGGCTCGATCCCGTGCCACCGGCAGGAGATCTCCGCGCCGCGGATCAGGGTGAGGCCGGGCGGCAGCGCCCGCACGGCGGCGTCCCAGCCGGCGGTGGTGTCGTGGTCGGTGATGGCGACGACGTCCAGCCCGGCGTCGGCGGCGGCGCGGACCAGCTCGGCCGGGCTCAGCGTGCCGTCGCTGGCGGTGGAGTGGGTGTGCAGGTCGATCGCCGGACGCGAGATCACGCTCCGACGCTACCGCCCGGCCGTCAGGAGGCGCCGGCCACCACGACCGGGCGCTCGCCGGAGGTGACCCCGCTCAGCATCGTCGTGGAGGCCCGTCCCCCGGCCAGCACCTTGTCGGGGTCGACCCGCGCCAGCGCCCCGCCCCGGTCGACGTAGGCGGCCGTCATGGCGCCGTTCCAGGCCACCTCGCCGCTGATCGTCGGGCCGGCGGCCCGGGCGGCGTGGCCCGGTTCCGGGCCGGTGAGGTCGACCAGGAGCGCGCCGGTTGTCCCGCCGGTACGGCCGTTGACCAGCAGCCACCGTCCGTCGGGGGAGTCGGCCCCGAGGCCGTCTCCGGCCAGCGGAGCCGCGCAGCCGGTGGAGGTCGGCGCGAGATCGGCCGGGTCGAGCACCGCCAGGCAGGACCGGCCCGGGTTCCGGTCGGCGGGCACCCGCCCGACGGGCCGGCCGTGGGGCAGCGCGCCGTAGACGGCGAGGATCCGGCGGTCGCCGTCGGGCAGCGGGCCCGCCGCGGGCCGCCACAGCCGGTGACCGCCGGGGCGGGTGCGCACCAGGACGCGGGCGCCGACGAAGGGGTCCGGCGTGGCGCCGTGCGCGGCGGGGG